>JBDTQC010000160.1:0-7030 GCA_039932405.1 Ideonella sp. | reverse complement strand
CGTGGCCAAGTGCCGCATGTTCGTGGACGTAACGAAGCGCACGGCGAGTGCGTGACCGCCATCGACCGCCCCTAGAATCGTTGCAGGAGGGCTCATGCGGATTTTGATATGGCTCTGGCGAGCCCTGATTTTTTTCGTCCTGTTCGCATTTGCGCTGAACAATCAGCAGGATGCCGCCGTTCGCTGGTTCTTCGGCCATGAATGGCGCGCTCCGATGGTCTTCATCGTGTTGACCGCGTTCGCCTTGGGTTGCGCTTTCGGCGTTTTTGCGATGGTTCCGAGCTGGTGGCGACACCGGCGCGTGGCCAGGCGCGCAGCCACTCAGACTGTCGACACCGTAGACGCCAACGCCGCCATTCCGATGGCCGAATCGGATCTGGGTCGACACCCGCCGCGCGATGGACTTTGATCTGCAGTGGATGCTGCTTGGCTTGCCGGTGGCATTCGGCATCGGTTGGCTGGCCTCGCGGCTCGACTTGCGCCAAGGGCGGCGTGAACGGCACGATTCACCGCGCGCCTATTTCAAGGGCCTGAACCTGTTGCTCAACGAGCAGCACGACAAGGCGATCGATTCGTTCATCGAGGCGGTGCAGCAGGATCCCGATACCTCGGAGCTGCATTTTGCGCTCGGCAGTCTATTTCGCAGACGCGGTGAATATGAACGCGCGGTGCGAGTTCACGAGCACCTGATGAGCCGGGCCGATCTTTCGCGCGGCGATCGCGACCGGGCACAGCACGCATTGGCGCAGGATTTCATGAAGGCCGGCATCTTCGATCGCGCCGAAGCCGCCTGGCACGCACTCGAAGGAACCGCCTTCGATACCGAGGCACGGCTGGCCCTGCTGACCTTGCACGAACGCTCACGCAACTGGCGCGCTGCGGTGGAAGTTGCGAACAAGCTCGAGCGCAGCGGTACCGGATCGTATGCTTCGCGGATTGCCCATTACTGGTGCGAATTGGCACTCGAGGCAGACGCCCGCCAGGCCCCGGATGAAGCCGACGAAGCCGTGAGCCGGGCGCGGGCGGCGGCGCCGTTGGCGGCCCGGCCGCTGCTGTTGTCCGGACAGCGCGCCCGCCTCCGCGGCGACCACGTTGGCGCCTTGCGCGACTGGGGTAGTCTGATGGTTTCCGACCCGGCAGTGTTTTGCCTGGTGGCCGTCGAGTATGCAGAAAGTGCGCGGGCGATCGATCAGTCGGACACGGCGCTGACCAGCCTGATCAAACTGAGCAAACTGGAACCCGGACTACAGCTGTTGAGTGCAATCGCGCTGATCGATGGCAACGTCGAGCATCAACGGGCGCGACTGCGCGAACAACTGCAACGCCACCCCAGCTTGTCGAGCGCACGCGCCTTGTTGCAACTCGAGGTGCCCTCGCCCGACGATGCGGGCGATCGAGGGCTGATCGATCAGGCGCTGGCCCAGTCGGCGCGCCCACTGCAGCGCTATCGATGCGCGGCCTGCGGATTCGAGGCACAGCACTATTTCTGGCAATGTCCCGGTTGCCTGAGCTGGGACAGCTATCCGCCGAAGATGCTGGAGGACCTTGGATGAACGAGATGGCAACTTTGAGTCGCGCGCAGATCGGCGCGGCGCACGTTCTGGTGGTCGGCGATGCCATGCTCGATCGCTACTGGTTCGGCGCAGTCGATCGCATCTCGCCGGAAGCACCGGTTCCGGTGGTGCGTGTCACTCGGGAAGAAGAGCGGCTCGGCGGAGCCGCCAACGTGGCGCTGAATGTGCAGACGCTGGGTGCCCGCGCGACCCTGATGACGGTGGTGGGTGCCGACGAACCGGCGCGCAAGCTGCGGCAATTGCTGAACCAGCAAGGCGTTTCCACCCTGCTCGGCGAGGATCCCAAGCTCTACACGATCGTCAAGCTGCGGGTCATCGGGCGGGCCCAGCAACTGATCCGCATCGATTTCGAGAATCAACCCGATCACGAAACGCTGGCCAGCATGCTGGGCGACTACGAACGCGCGTTGCCAGACCACCGGGCGGTGCTGTTTTCCGACTACGGCAAGGGCGGCCTGACCCATATTCCAAGAATGATCGAACTGGCTCGCGCGCGTGGCATTCCGGTACTGGTCGATCCGAAGGGCAGCGATTACAGCCGGTATGCGGGGGCGACGGTCATCACGCCGAATCAGGCCGAACTGACACAAGTGGTTGGCCAATGGACCGACGAAGCAGACCTGCAGCGCCGCGCCCATGCGCTGCGCGAGCGGCTGGGTTTGCAGGCCTTGCTGTTGACGCGATCGGAAGACGGCATGTCGCTGTTCGATGCGCCCGCAGGCGTTGCCACTCATACCCAGATTCCGGCACAGGCGCGTGAAGTATTCGACGTCACTGGGGCGGGTGATACCGTGATCGCCACGCTCGCGGCTCTGCTGGCCAGTGGCCTCGACCTGCGAGCGGCCATGCCGCTGGCCAACCGTGCGGGCGGCATCGTCGTCGGCAAATTCGGCACTGCCAGCGTTGCCTACGACGAGTTGTTCGGCCCGGATCAGCGGTGACAAATCCACATCGGCAGCGTGTCTCGACACGCAGGAAGGATCGTTCATGAAAGTGGTGGTCACCGGCGCAGCCGGCATGATCGGCAGCAACCTGGTCCATGGCCTCAACGCCATTGGCATCGACGACATCATTGCCGTCGACGACCTGACCGACGGTCCCAAATACCGCAATCTGCTGGGCGCTTCGTTCAGCGACTATTTCGACAAGGACGAGTTCTATCAACGCTTCGCAGCCGGTGAATTCGGCCGTGTCGATGCCATCCTGCACGAGGGCGCCTGCTCCGACACCATGGAGCACAACGGACGCTTCATGCTCGACAACAACTACCGTTGTTCGAAGAACCTGCTCGATGCCTGTCAGGCGCAAGGAACGCGGCTGCTGTATGCCTCATCGGCCGCCACCTACGGCGCAAGCAGCGAGTTCCGCGAGGTGCCGGAGTTCGAACAGCCGCTCAATGTCTATGGCTATTCGAAACTGCTGTTCGACAACGTGGTTCGTCGCATGCTCGATGGCGCCAGAACGCAGGTTGTCGGCTTCCGCTATTTCAACGTCTACGGACCGCGCGAGCAGCACAAGGGCCGGATGGCATCGGTGGCGTTTCACCACTTCAACCAGTTGCGCGAGACCGGCCACGTCAAACTGTTCGGTGAATACGCCGGTTACGCGCCAGGCCAGCAGACCCGCGATTTCATCCATGTCGACGATGTTGTGGCGGTCAATCTCTGGTTCCTTCAGCACCCCGACCGCAACGGCATCTTCAACCTGGGAACCGGTCGCGGCCAGCCGTTCAACGATGTGGCCACCGCCACGGTCAATGCCGCTCGCGCGCGACGCGGCGAAGCCGCATTGAGCCTGGAAGACATGCTGCAAGCCGGTCTTGTGCAGTACATCGATTTTCCGCCTGCGCTGGTCGGCAAATACCAGTGTTTCACCGAAGCGGACATGTCGCGGCTACGTTCTGTCGGGTGCCCCCACCAGTTCGCACCAGTGGGGGAAGGTGTTGCCCGCTACGGAGGGTGGCTGGCCGATCACGCCTGAGTTGTACTGGTCGGGCCGCCGGAAGACCGGTGAGCGATTCTTCAACCCGACCAAGGAACCATCATGATCAATCAGATCCGGGCCCTCTTGCTGGCCACCATCGCAACGCTTTTTGCCGCTGCAGCCTTCGCCGCCGTCGATATCAACAAGGCCGATCAGGCCATGCTTGAAAGCATCAAGGGCATCGGCCCCGCGATGTCGACCCGCCTGATCGATGAACGCAAGAAGAGCCCGTTCAAGGATTGGAGCGACATGATCGAGCGGGTGAAGGGCGTGGGTACCGGCAATGCCGGGAAGTTTTCCGAAGCCGGCCTGACGGTCAATGGCACCACCTACGCCAAGGTCGAGAAGGCCGATACCGGCAAGGCCGCCGCCAAGTCCGGCGACGCAAAGCCGGCGAAGAAATAGCCTGTCAGGTGGACGGCGGGCCGGCTGCGGCCGGTTCTGCCGGTTTCGACGTTCCCGCCGCTCGCGCCCCATTCCAGGCTTCCGACGCGCTCGACCTTTCCCAGCCAAAGAATCGAGTCACTTCGTCACGGCGCGCCAGCGTGTCTGCAAGCCCGAGATCGATCAGCTCGCAGGTATATGGGGCCTCGAACAACAGATAGCTGGCCAACGCCGCACCGCGTGCCGTTGTGCCCTCACCAGAGACGCCGACTCCGCGCAGCAAGCCGCGAATCGGACCTGGCAAGCTGCCGAGATGGCGGCTCGCGATGTCGTCCAGCCGTTGGCTCGGCGAGATGACCAACACGTCGATCGGGCGCAATGCCGAAGCGGCACGCGTGTTCGACGGCAGCAATGCCAGCGTGGAATTGATCCGTTGCAGGCGTTCGATGTCGACGGCCAGAGCGTCGAGAAAAATGCTTGACATCGCATGCCCGGCGATCTGTGCCAGGTTCGGATATTCGCTACGGCCCCGGTGGGAATTCTCGGGCTCGTGCATGCGGCCGGCGCCGATCACCATGATGCGCTGCGCGCCCAGATGGACGGCCGGCGAGATCGGCGCGGATTGCCGCATTGATCCGTCACCAAAATAATCGATCTCTCCGTCAACCGGCAAGGGGATCGCCGGAAAAACGAACGGGATCGCCGCCGAAGCCAGCAGGTGCTCATGCCGAATATCGCAGCGCCGCGCCATCCGCTGCGAGCGGGTCCAGGGCAGGATGTGCTCGCGCGACTGATAAAACGTCAGATGCTGACCGCTGGTATAGCTCGAGGCTGTCACCGCCAGCGCATGCAGGTGGCGCTGCTCCAACATGACATCGAGGCGCTCGGTGGCGATCAATCTCTGCAGCAGATCGGCCAGCGGGCTGTTGTCGAGCAAGGATCGCGGTCGGTTCCGCGTCCAACGGGCGATCAACCAGCCGATCGACAGCATGGTGAGCCAACGTGCACCGCTCTTGGCGATGCCCAGGCTGTCGGTTCGGTAGACCTGCTCGGCGCTGAAGCCGCGCCAGACATTGACCAGATCGCCCACCGCGGCATCGAAGTCGTCGGCGCGGCAGGCCAATGCAGCTGCATTGATCGCGCCGGCCGACGTGCCGGCGATGACCGGGAATGGATTGGCCGAAAATGACGCGTCGAGCGCAGTCGTTCCGAACCGCGCCAAAGCAATCGAAGCCTCCCGGCGAATCAGCGCGAGCGCTTGCAAGACACCCACCTGATACGCCGCGCGCGCCCCACCGCCGCTGAGAATCAGCCCGGTCAGCGGTAGCAGTATCGGCGACTCGATCTGCGGCATGGGCCACAGTGTAGGCACAACCTATCAGCCGGAGGTCCCGACTGGAGCGACTGGATCACCACGCAGTTCGGCCAATCAATGGTCGGGTTCGCGAACTTCGCCATGTCAGCGTCGGGCCTCGAGCTGCTCCTGCTCGGTCAAGGATTGTTGCGCGACAGCTCGTATACGACCTTGGCCTGACCTGCGCTCGCGGCCAGCCATCGCGACAATGCCTCGTCGCTCGGGAAAAACCGCCCATCGGCACCAAGATCGATTTCAGCGCGCGCATTGCTGCGCTGCACGACCAGCCGCACTGCGAGACCTGCTACCGATTCGCCATGTTCACCGGCCTTGCGTCGTGCCGGGAACTCGCTGATCAGCTGGTCGACCGGCGGCATGGTCGCGCCCAGTTCGATTCGAAGATGTTTGCCGAAGCGGCATCGCGCCTCTGCCAGACCCCAGAGTTGCGAGATGTTGAGGCGAACGCCACCAGAAAAGCGATCAGGCTGGACCTTGCCTTCGACGATGATCAATTCGTCGTCCTTCAACAGATCCTTGTTGGCATTCAGCAGTTCTTCGGCCACCACCGATTCGATCGCATCCGACTTGTCGTCCAGCTTGAAGATCGCCACCCTGCCGCGTTGCCCGTTGACGATGCGCAGATCACCGACGATGCCGGCCAGCAACTGCGGCTCGCGGCTGTCGATCAAATCAGCAATCGCCCGCCTCGCGAACTGGCGCACTTCGTCGGCGTTCTGGTCGAACAGATGGCCGGACATGAAAAAGCCGAGCGCCGCCTTTTCGAAACCCAGCCGCTCGCGGATACTCCACGCAGCGACAGCGACCAACGGCGGCTCCAGGGTGGAGGCCGCATGGCTCGCCGCATCGTCCGGTCCGAAATCGAACAATCCACCCTGGTTGGCGTGCACCGCCTGCGTCTCGGCCCAATCAATTGCCAGGCCGACGCTGGCCAACATGGCAGCCCGGTCGGGGTGCAAGGCGTCGAAGGCACCCGCCTTGATCAACGCCTCGACGACCCGCTTGTTGATGCGCTGGCGGTCGACGCGTGCGCAAAAGTCGAACAGGCTCTTGAACGGTCCGCCATCATCGCGTGCCGCAACGATGGCCTGGATTGCGCCCTGCCCGGTTCCCTTGATCGCGCCCAGTCCGTATTCGATCGAGGTATCGGAAACCGGCTCGAAGCGATGCATGCCGCGGTTCACATCCGGCGCCAGCAGCTCGACGCCGAAGGCCTTGGCATCATTCCACAACACACGCAGCTTGTCGGTGTCGTCGGATTCGACAGTCAGGTTGGCCGCGAAAAACTCCGCACTGCAATGAACCTTGATCCAGGCCGTGTGATAGGCCAGCAACGAATAGGCTGCAGCGTGCGATTTGTTGAAACCGTAGCCGGCAAACTTTTCCATCAGGTCGAACACTTCATCGGCAACCGCCGCGGAAATGCCTTTCCCGGCAGCGCCGGACCTGAAGATTTCGCGGTGCTCCGCCATCTCCTCGGCCTTCTTCTTGCCCATCGCCCGGCGCAGCAGGTCGGCACCGCCGAGCGAATAGCCGCCCAGCACCTGGGCTGCCTGCATCACCTGTTCCTGGTAGACCATGATGCCGTAGGTCTCGCCCAACACACTCTCGAGCAGCGGATGCGGATAGCTGACGGCTTCGCGGCCATGCTTGCGTGCGCAAAAGCTCGGAATGTTCTCCATCGGGCCGGGCCGGAACATCGCATTCAGTGCGATCA
>JBDTQC010000159.1:0-7042 GCA_039932405.1 Ideonella sp. | reverse complement strand
GGAATCAGGATCGCGCCGATCGCGAAGGTGGTGGCCACCGACGAGCCAGACACCGCCGCGAAGATCATGCAGGTGAGCACACAGGTCATCGGCAAGCCACCCTGCACGCCGCCCACCAGGCTCTTGGCGAAGTCGACCAGGCGGCGCGAGATGCCGCCAGTCTCCATGATGTTGCCGGCCAGGATGAAGAAGGGTATGGCCGCGAGCGGAAACTTGTTCAGCGAGTTGAACATCTCCTTGACCGACGTGAGCATGTGGGCATCGCTCATCCGGATGCCGATGATCGCGGACAGACCGATCGATACCGCCACCGAGATCGTGAGCGCGAAGCAGAGCACCATCGATACCAGAATGGTCAGGCTCATGTGTGCACCCTCGCGCTGCGCGCGGTCCCGCCGAGCGGGACGCAGCACCCCCTTCGGAACCGCCGGGCGGGGGTGCTCGTGTGCACCCTCGCGCTGCGCGCGGTCTCGCCGAGCGGGACGCACCTCACTGGTTTTGGCGGCCGCGCTCGGGTGCTCACTGGGCCGTCTCCAGTTCGCGGTGCTGCGGGTCGAGCAGGTTGGCAACGATCGAGAGCACGCAGAACAGGCCGCCGACCGGCAGCGCGAGGTAAGCCCAGAACATCGTCACCCCTTCGAGGCCGATCACGCTTTGCACCTTGCCCCGGTTGGCGTATTCCCAGCCCCACCAGATGATGATGCCGATCAGCAGCAACGCGGCGCACGCAGCGATCACGTCGAAGACGCGCTTGCCGGTCGGACCGCTGCGCCGGTGCAGCACATCGACGCTGATCATCGCGCCTTGCCGGAACGCCGGCGCAATGCCCAGGAAAACCATCCAGATCAGGCTGAAGCGGATCAGCACCTCGGTCCATTCGGCTGGCGCTTCGACGACGAAGCGCATGAAGACCTGGAACAGTCCGAGGCTGGCCGCGAGGGCCAGCATCGCGCAGGCACCGACCAGCGCCACCCAGGTGCTGACCCGCTCGATGCGCATGAACAGGTTCTTCATCCGAGTTCTCGAAAGAGAGCCGCTTCGGAACGGCTCGACCCGGCAACGTTGGCCAGACCGGCGGTCCCGAACGGATCACTTGTAGTTGCGGATCCGATCGATGTTTTCCTTGCCGAACTGTTTGTCGAAATCAGCCAGAACCGGTGCCATCTTGGCGGCGAACTTCGCCTTGTCGATGTTGTCGATCACCGTGACGCCCTTGCTGCGCAGGTATTCGACGCCTTTGGCATCGTCCGAATCGACGCGCGCGCGGTTCGCCACCGTGCCATCCTTGGCCGCTTCGAGGAAGATCTTCTGATCCTCGGCGCTGAGCTTGTCGAACATGTCCTTGTTCATCAGAAACAGCGCCGGCGAGTAGACATGGCCGGTCAGCGACAGGTACTTCTGCACCTGGTCGAACTTGGCCGCCATGATCACCGACAGCGGATTCTCCTGCCCATCCACCGTGCCTTGCTGCAACGCGGTGAATACCTCGGGGAAGGCCATCGGCGTGGGCACGATGCCCAGCGCCTTGTAGGCCGCCACGTGCACCGGGTTCTCCATCGTGCGCATCTTCAGGCCCTTCAAATCGTCGGGCACGTTGACGTCGCGCTTGCTGTTGGTCATGTGGCGCAGGCCGTTGTCGCACCAGGCCAGCACCTTCAATCCCTTGGACTCGAACTTCTTGGCCATCTCCTGGCCGATCGGGCCGTCGAGCACCGCGCGGGCATGGGCCTTGTCGCGGAACAGGAACGGGATGTCGAGGATGCGCGCATCCGGCACGAAGTTGGGCACCGGTCCGGTTGACGTGAGGGTCAGCGCCTGGGTGCCCAGTTGAACCGATTCGATCGACTCGCGCTCGCCACCCAGCGAGCCAGCATAAAAGGTCTCGATCTTGTAGCGCCCTTTGGTGCGTTCGTTCACTTCCTTCGCGAACAAGTCGATTCCGACACCTTGGTGCGAATCCTTGCCGATCGAGATATTGATGCGCATGACCGTCTGTGCGCTGGCAACGCCGATCAAGCCGGCGAACAGACCGGCGGCGAACAGCAATCTCGCGGGCGCGCGCCCCAGCCGGTTGCGCATGCGTGGAGGGGCGAACGAGTGTTTTGAATCAACAAGGGTCAGCGGGCGGGTCATCAGTGTCTCCTGTCTGGTATTTACGGCAATGAAGGCTCGGATGAGCCGGGGATCAAGTGCATCGGTAGCGCTCGAGAACGTCACGGTTGATCTCGACGCCGAGTCCGGGTCCGTCGGGAATTCTGACCATGCCGTCACACATCGTGATCGCACCGCCGATCAAATCCTGCCGGAACGGGTGCGTGGACTGGTCGTACTCGAGCAACGGTTCGATCGGATGAAGCGCCAACGGTGCCGGTGGCAGGGTAGCGATCCATTGCAATGAAGCGGCCAGGCCGATGCCCGATGCCCATACATGCGGCACGATCGGCAGGTGCCAGGCCTGGGCCAGCGCGGCAATCTTGCGGCATTCGGTGAACCCGCCGGCCGAGCAGATGTCGGGCTGCAGAATGTCGACGGCTCGACGCGCGACCCATTCGCGAAAACCGAACTTGGTGAACTCGTTCTCGCCGGCGGCCAGATAGATTCCGGTCAGGTTCTTCAGCTCACAGTAGCCGTCGATGTCCTCCGGTGAGATCGGTTCCTCGAACCAATGGATCTGTGCGGGTTCGAGTGCTTTGAGGAGGCGGCGCGCCGAGCCGACGTTGTACGCATGATTGGCGTCGACCATCAGCTTGGGCTTCGGTCCGATCGCGTCGCGAACGGCATTGACGTAGGCGACATCTTCTTCGACGCCGAAGCCGATCTTCAGCTTCATTGCGGTGAAGCCCTGGTCCAGGTGCCGGAGTGCCTCTGCGACTGCATCGGCGGGGTAATGGCCATTCTCCAGGCGATAGAAGCCCGTGGCATAGGGCTGCACCGCGCTGCGGTATGCCCCTCCGAGGAGCTTGTGGATCGGTTTGCCGAGCGCTCGGCCGAGGCAATCCCAGATCGCAATGTCGACCGCACTGATTGCATTTGGCACCGCACCTTTCTGGCCGAACGGTCGGGTGCGGTTGTACATCGTCTCCCACAAGCGGTCGACGTCGAACGGGTCTTGTCCGATGACCACGGGCTTGAGTGCAGTCTCCACGATGGTCGCCGCAATCTGAGGCGGCTGCAATCCGTGACACAGCGCCTCGCCCCAGCCGGTGACGCCGTCGTCGGTGATGAGTTCGACGATCATCGTGCTGCGCTGAGTGACCCAGCCCATCGAAAAAGCGAAGGGCTGTTCGATCGGGGTGGACAAGACGTGGGTCTTGAGATCCAGGATTCGCATTTCAGGCGTCGGCTGACGAGGGTGCGGTTTTCTTGCGCGCGGTGACCGACTCGTGCGCCCGCAACCAGAGCTGGCTGGCCACGGTCAGTGCGATCAAGCCGATACCGAGGAGGTCAGTCAAGATTCCGGGCTTGATCAGCGCCAGCGCGGCGATCATCAGCATCACGCGTTCCCACCAACGGGCTGGCCCGAAGAAGAAATGTTGATGCAGACTGCCGGCCAGACAGATCACGCCGATGGTTGCGGTGGTTGCCGCCAGGATGATCTCGAGCGGCTCACCGATCAGCAACAAGGACGGTGCCGATACGAACATGAACGGAATGATGTAGCCGGTCAGGCCCAGTTTGACAGCCGCCCAACTGGTTTCCATCAGCGTACCGCGCGAGATGCCGTTGGCAGCGTAGACCGCCATCGCAACCGGTGGCGTGATCGCCGACAAGACCGCAAAATACAGAACGAACAAATGGGCTGCCTCGACCCGTACGCCGAGCTTCACAAGCGCCGGTACCAGCAAGGCAACCTGCACGATGTAGGCCGGTGTCGTCGGCAGCCCCATGCCGAGCAGGATGCCGGCCAGCATCGTCAGCACCAGTGCGAGGATCAGCGAGTTTTGCGACAACGCCAGCACGACGCCGGTGAAGCTCAGGCCCAGACCGGTCAGCGTGATGGTGCCGATGACGATGCCGGCGCTGGCGCAGGCCAGCGCGACGACCAGCGTGTTGCGAGCGCCGCTTTCGAGCGCCTCGATGATGGCTGTCAGTGTGAACGTCTTGCGGGTGCTGGCGCGCAGCCAGGTGGTCGGGATCACCGAGCCGATGCCGCACAGCGCTGAGAAAGCGGCGCTGTAGCCCGCCAGCAGCACAGCGACGATGACGACCAGCGGCAGGAACAGATGGCCACGCTCGACCAGCACTTGTTTCAGGCGTGGCAGATCGGCTTTCGGCAGCCCGACCAGGCCGATGCGCTTGGCCTCGAAGTGCACCGCCATGAACACGGCAACGTAGTACAGCACGGCCGGCAGAACTGCGAAGGCGGCGACGGTGAGATACGAGACGCCGAGAAATTCGGCCATCACGAAAGCCGCTGCACCCATGATCGGTGGCATCAACTGGCCGCCGGTCGATGCAACGGCCTCGACGGCGCCGGCAAATGCCGGCCGGTAGCCGGTGCGCATCATCAGCGGGATGGTGAAGGTGCCGGTCGTCATCACGTTGGCCACCGCACTGCCCGATACCGTGCCGAACAGGCTGCTGGTGATCACAGCCACCTTGGCCGGGCCGCCTGAGGTATGGCCGGCGAGCGCCAGTGCGAAGTCCATGAACAACTGGCCGGCGCCACTGCGTTCGACGAACGAGCCGAACAGGATGAACAGCATCACGTAGGTCGCCGAGACGTACAGCGGAATGCCGAAGATGCCCTCGGTGGTGAGGTAGAGCTGGTCGAACATGATGCCAAACGACTGGTGACCCAGCGTCAGCCCGTAAACGATGAACACCAGGGCGGTGATCGGCAGCGCCAGGCCGGTGGCGCGCCGGGTCGCCTCCATCATCAGCAGAATCAGCAGGCCGCCGAAGACATAGTCGGCCATCCGCGGGTCATCGACGTAATAGATGCGGTTCTGGATGTAGTCGAGCGCCAAGCTCGGGTACAGCGCAGCTGCCGCGGCCAGCGCAACCAGCAGCAGATCGATCCAGCCGATCCGGCCTGACTTGCCGTTCAGCCCGGGCATGATCAGAAAGGCCAGCACCAGTGCAAACGCGAGGTGCACACCCCGCATCACGTAGGCATTGGGCGGTCCGACGAAGGCCACGTAAAGGTGGAAGACCGACATCGCCACCGCGACGGTGGTGACCAGATGTCGAGCGGCTTTCTCGGGGATCGACAACATCGAGGTACTCCGGCGGCGGCTAGCGTGCTGAGAGGCCAGTGCGGTACAGACTTCGCTGCGTGCCGCCGACGACCGGTACAGACCGGATCGCCGCGCGGCTTCAGTCACGCGTTTTCAGTTGGGCTGCATCAGGTGATGCCAGTCTCCTCAGATCGCGCCGACTTCCTTGAAGTAGCGAGCCGCACCCTTGTGCAGCGGCACACCGATGTCCTCGGCCATCATCTTCGGCGTCACCTTGCTCATGTCCTTGGTGATTGCGGCCAGATCGGCCCGGTTGTCGACCATGCCCTTGAGCAGTTTGTAGACGACGGCTTCGTCGAGATCGCAGCGCGCAATGACGTGGGTGGCGTAACCGATGGTCTGCACGTCGGCAGTCTGCTTCGGGTAGCTGCCGGCCGGGATCGTCAGCTTTGTATAGCCCGGATTGAGCTTGCGCATGGCCTGGAACTTGTCTTCCGGGATCGGGATGATCTTGATGTCGCGGGCCGATGCCAGATCCATGATCGACGAAGCGGGAACCGTTGTGCCGAGCGTGAAGGCCTGGGCATTGTTGTCCTTCATCAGCGAGACGGCGTCGGTATACGACACGTAGCTGACCCGTCCCATATCCTGGTATTTGAGGCCGTATACCTCCAGCGACTGCTGGCTGATGAACTCGGCCGTGTTGCCCTTGGGCTGCACGGCGATCGACTTGCCCTTCAGATCGCCCAGGCTGTTGATGTGGGCATCGGCGTTGGCAACCACCTGGTAGTACTGCGGATACAGCGTTGCGACGTTGCAGATATTTTTAGTCGGGGTCTCGAAGGGCGCGCGTCCCGCGATGCCGTCGACGGTCGAGATCGAGTTGGCGAAACCGATGTCGGCCTTGCCGGCTTCGAGGGCCTTCACGTTGGCGATGCCGGCGCCGGGCAGCACCTGCACCTTGATGCCGGCCTTGTCTGCGATGTTGGCAATCGCGCCACCCAACGGATACCACGAACCACCTTGCGGGCCGGTCATCAGCTTGACCTGCTGCGCCTGGGCGCCCGCAGCGCCGCAAAACAGGGCACCGATCAAAATCGTTGCTCGGTAAGGGAATCTGTTCATGGAAAGCTCCTTCGGTTGTTTCGGTCCGGTTGGACCAGGTCAGACGCGGCTCGAAAAACCGGCCTGTCGAGGTATCAATGGATGTCGGGTTCGGCCACGGGCGCGCCGAATCGAGTCTCCAGAAAATCGAAATCGCAGCCTTGATCGGCCTGCTGGATATGCTGCGAAAACATCCAACCATAACCACGTTCGTAGCGCCGAGCCTGCGGTTTCCACTCATCCTTGCGGCTTTGCATCTCGGCCTCGCTGATTTCCAGGTGGATGCTGCGCTGCGCGACGTCGAGCGATATCAGCTCTCCGGTGCGAACCAGCGCCAGGGGTCCGCCGACATAGGCCTCGGGCGCCACGTGCAGCACGCAGGCTCCGTAACTGGTGCCGCTCATCCGCGCGTCCGACAGGCGGACCATGTCGCGCACGCCCTGCTTCACGAGCTTGGTCGGGATCGGCAACATGCCCCATTCGGGCATACCCGGCCCTCCCTGCGGGCCTGCATTGCGCAGCACCAGCACATGGTCGGCGGTGACGTCGAGATCCGGGTCATCGATCGCTGCCTGCATGGCGGGATAGTCGTCGAATACGATCGCCGGCCCGGTATGGCGCAGGTAACGTTCTGCACACGCGCTCGGCTTGATCACGCAGCCGCCGGGTGCCAGGTTGCCGCGCAACACGGCCAGCGCGCCTTCGGCATAGATCGGGTCGGAGATCGGGCGGATCACGTCGTCATTGAATACGGTGGC
>JBDTQC010000158.1:0-7162 GCA_039932405.1 Ideonella sp. | reverse complement strand
CGTCGAGGACGCGTGGTTCTTCTTCCACACCTTGTTCGAGCTGATCTGGGCCTATCGTTTTCTCTACCGCGACCTGAACGATCTGCTGTCGAACAACCGACGCCTCGAGACCCATTTCCAGTTCGTGCTGAAGAACAAGTCGATTGCAGTCAACCGACTGCTCGAGGGCCTGGTGCGCAGCAACGGCATCGAAATCGCCCACACCGACCGGGCCACCGTGGCAACCTCGATGGTGGTTGTGCTGACCTATTGGCTGAGCTACGAATATGTGCGTGACCCGCGGCGCGCCCTCGAGCCCGATAGCGCCGGTGCCGCGATGGTGCGCGGCGCATTCCACGTGCTGAGCCTGCTGCTGCCTTATCTGGAACCGGCCCAGAAGCAACATCTGCTGGGGCTGGTCGGGCCGTACTCGACTGTCGATTGAGCGCGCCGAATCGGATCCGACGCTTGAGCGCGTGACAGCCGATGTTCACCAGATTTGACAAGCATGTCGCTCAAGCCGATCCAGCAAATACCGCGGATCCGGCTTTGCCGGTCCGCTGGTGTTGCCCCCTTGAGGGGGTGCGCCGCAGGCGCTCCGGGGGTGGGCCAACTCATCAGGCTTTCAGGTAATCGGCGCGGACGTTTTGCCAGCGCGCCATCTGCTGGCGCGCCAGATCAGGGTGTCGGTCGAGCAGGGCGTGTGCGACATCGCGGGCCTGCTGAACCAGTTGCTGATCCTCGGCCAGGTCGGCGAACCGAAGCAGCGGTACGCCCGACTGCCGCGCGCCGAGGAACTCGCCCGGGCCGCGGATCTCGAGGTCGCGGCGCGCGATCTCGAAGCCGTCGGAGGTTTCGGCCATTGCCTTCAATCTGGCCTTGCCTGTATCGGACAGCGGCGTCGCGTAGAGCAGCACACAGACGCTGGCGACCCCGCCTCGGCCGACGCGGCCGCGCAACTGGTGCAACTGGCTGAGCCCGAAGCGCTCGGCATGCTCGATCACCATCAAGCTCGCATTCGGCACGTCGACGCCGACCTCGATCACCGTCGTGCTGACCAGCAGCGCCATCTGCCCGCTGCTGAACAGCGCCATCACCGCGGCCTTCTCACCGGATGACATGCGGCCGTGCAGCAGGCCGATCCGCGCATCGGGCAAGGCCTGCTTCAGCTGATCGTGGGTGGCCGTCGCATTCTGCAAGTCGACATGCTCGCTTTCCTCGATCAGCGGGCAGACCCAATAGACCTGCCGGCCGTCGGCAACCGCATCCCGAATCGTGCGGATCACCGCTTCACGCCGGCCATCGCTGAAAATCTTGGTCAGCACCGGCGTTCTGCCGGGCGGCAGTTGGTCGATGGTGCTGATGTCCAGATCGGCAAACAACGTCATCGCCAGGGTGCGCGGGATCGGCGTCGCACTCATCATCAGCAGGTGCGGCTCCAGACCCGTTGTAGCAGCGCCGTCGACCAGCTTGGCGCGCAGGCTCAGGCGCTGAGCCACGCCGAAGCGGTGCTGTTCATCGATGATCGCCAGCCCCAGTTTCGCGAACCGGACATCGTCCTGAATCACCGCATGCGTACCCACCACCAGCAGGGCGTCCCCGCTGGCCACCGCTTCCAGCATGCGCTGCCTGATCTTGCCTTTGCGGCTGCCGGTCAGCCACGCCACCTGAATGCCGAGCGGTTCAAGCCACCCGACGAGCTTGCGGAAATGCTGCTCGGCCAGGATTTCGGTCGGCGCCATCAGCGCGCACTGCCAGCCTTGCGCCATCACCAATGCGGCAACCAGTGCCGCGACGACGGTCTTGCCCGAGCCGACGTCGCCTTGCAGCAGCCGATGCATCGGCACCGACTGCTCTGCGTCTCCTTCCGCGCGGCGCGCCAGGTCTGCGCCGATCTCCTCGATGACCCGACGCTGGGCTGGCGTCAGCTCGAACGGCAGGGCCGGCAGCAAGTGCTCCTGCAGCCCGCCGCGTTTCGCTTCGAAGCGCGGCGCGCGCTGCAGTGCGCGGGCGCGACGCGCCTGTGCCTGCGAGATCTGCTGCGCCAGCAGTTCATCGAATTTCAGCCGTTGCCAGGCCGGCTGGGTTCGATCTTCCAGCAGCGAAGGCGAGACTTCGGGCGCCGGGTGGTGCAATTGCTGCAAGCTCTGCTTCAGCGACGGCAGCCCGCCGGGCAGTAGATCGTCCGGAACAATCTCCGCCAGATCGACACGTTGCAGCGCCGTGGCGATCGCCTTGCGCAAATAGGCCTGCGGAAGAGCCGCGTTGCTGGGATAGACCGGAGTCAAAGCCTTGGCCAAGGGGGTTTCATCGGTGACTGACCGAAAGGTCGGGTGCACCATCTCTCGACCGAAAAACCCGCCGCGCACTTCGCCACGCACACGCAATCGCTGCCCGGCCGCCAGGTTTTTCAGGTGGCTCGGATAAAAGTGGATGAAGCGAAGTACCAGCTCGCCGCTTGCATCGCGCAGACGCGCCACCAGCTGACGCCGCCCCTGCGCATGAACCTGGCAATCGTGAATCACACCCTCGACCTGAGCGGAGTCGCCATCGCGCAGATCGACGATGCGGATCACCCGGGTCTCGTCTTCGTAGCGCAACGGCAGGTGCAGCGCGAGATCGACATCGCGGCTCAGACCGAGTTTGTCGAGCGCACGCTGTGGCGCCGATTTGGCGTCGGCAGCCGGCTTGGTCGGCGAGCTGTTCGCTGTGGCAGGCGATCGCGGCATGCCGCGATTTTGCCCGCGCTGCTTGCTCCTGGATGCGCAGCGCGGGCACTGCACGGCACAATCGACGATCCGGGATCGCCCGATGGCTCCAAAATAGGGCATGCTTCATCTCCGTGAGCGACGACGCATTGCGCCACTTCTGCGCGGAGGGAATGCCTTTTGAGCCCATCGACGACGACTTCGACGACGCAAAGCGGCTTCGGTATCGTGCGTCCGCCTTGGCGATGGTTGCTGTTGGCGAGCGGGCTGGCGTTGGTGGCAGCGGTTCTGGGCTGGTTCGGATTCGGGGTTCAAGCCGCAGCGCCGGCGTTGGTCGCTTCGGTGATCGGCGGCTTGGGCGCGCTGCGCACCAAACAGGCCTCGCGCGCAACCGAGGCACTGGCCGAACGTGCCGGCCAGCTTGCCACCCGCAAGCAGCATGAACAGCGCCTGCCCGGCGCCAGCCCTGGCGAAATCGATCTGGTGACGCCGATCAACCTGCTGCTCGACGACATCGAATCGCTCGGCAAGGCAGTCCTCGGTGCGCACCGCGATGCCGACCGACGCACCAGCGAAGATACCCGCACGCTGCAGCTCGAACGCGATCAAGCCGAAGCCGCCTCGCTGGCCAAGACACGCTTCTTGGCCAACATGAGCCATGAATTGCGCACACCTTTGAACGGTGTGATTGGCGCAGCGCAATTGCTGCAGATCGGTGGCCAGGGTGCCGAGGAGCAGGCCCATCTGATCGATGCCATCCGTGGCAGCGGCACCAACCTGCTGGGCCTGATCGAGAACATTCTCGACCTGTCGCGCATCGAGACCGGCGCTCTGGAATTGACGCACGTCGATTTCAACCTGGTCGACTGCGTCGAAAGCGCGATCGCCACCACCGCCGTTGGCGCACGCCTGAAGCGGCTCGGCATGGCCTGCATCGTCGACCCCGTTTTGCCAGCGTGGCGCAACGGCGATTCGCCTCGGCTGCGGCAGATCTTGCTCAACCTGCTGGGCAATTCCGTCAAGTTCACGCAGCGCGGCGACATCGTGCTGACCGTCGATCGCGGCCATACCCCTGATTCGGTGCTGTTCGCGGTTCGCGACACCGGCATCGGCATCGCACCCGAAGATCTGAAACATGTTTTCGAACCGTTCCGCCAGGCCGACGACGGCCTCAACCGGCGCCACGGCGGCAGCGGTCTCGGATTGACGATCACGCGCGAGTTGGTCGAGGCCATGGAAGGCAGCATCAAACTCAGCAGCGAACCCGGTGTGGGCACCTGCTTCGAAGTTGAAATCGCGATTCCGCCGGCGGTGGTGCCGGTTCGAGAACCGGCCGCGCTCCAGCACGTGGTGCTGTTCTTCGAGCCTCACGAGGCCAGCGCACGCTCGATCGACGCCCAGTTGAGCCGATTGGGTTGCCGCACCAAGCGCTGCCGCTCGTCCGAAGATCTGATCGACTGGATGAGCCGACAGCCCGACGACGCGCCTGCGCCGTGGCTGCTGGTCGCCGCTGATGCCGAACAGACCTGGGAGTTTCTCGAGGCCTCGATCAGCCTGATCGATCCCGAGCGGGTGATCGGCATGACGCAACTCGAGTCCTATGAAAGCGAACTGGCGCGCGAACGCTTCCATCTGTCGCGCAGTGTGGTCAAGCCGGTGCTTCGTGCGTCGCTGGTCAGTCGGCTCGGTGCCATTGCACGCACCCCAACGAGCCCGCGTCAACTGCCTCCCGCCCCGAGCGGCCCGATCACCAGTCCGGCGCCGTTCGGCGCAAAACATGTGCTGGTGGTCGAGGATGACCGACTGAACCAGACCATCGTCTGCAGCATGTTGCACAACGCCGGCTACCTGACGACAGCGGCCGAGGACGGCCGGCAGGCGCTCGAGCTGATGTCACGGCAGATCTTCGATCTGGTATTGATGGATTGGCAGATGCCCGACATGGACGGGCTCGAAGTCACGCGCCGGATCCGCGCCGGCGAAGCCGGCCGCTATGGCCGAATCGTGCCGATCGTCGCGCTGACGGCCAACGCCTTCGCCGAAGACCGCGCCGCCTGCCTGGATGCCGGAATGAACGACTTCCTGACCAAACCGGTGCTGGCCGCCAAGCTGAGCGAAACGGCACACCGCTGGACTGCATTGCCGGGCGGCGACGACGACGCCTTCGCCACCAGCAGCTTTGCCGACTTGTATTCAGCGACCGCAGTCGACACCGGCCGCTGAACCGGCTTCTTTCAATCTGGCTTGGCTATCGGTCAGCCAAATCGGCCCGTGGAACAATCACGGCCCCATGGCGCACCCCGATCGCATCTTTTCACTTGCCGATTTCAATTTCGATCTGCCGCCGGAGTTGATCGCGCAGCATCCGACGCCACGGCGCAGCGCGTCACGCCTGCTCGACGGCCGAAGCATGCCAGCGAGCGACCACATCTTTCACGAACTGCCGAGCCTGCTCGACAGCGGCGACCTGTTGATCTTCAACAATACCCGCGTCATCAAGGCCCGACTGCTTGGCCACAAGGGCAGTGGCGGTGCCGTCGAAGTGCTGGTCGAGCGGCTGTTGCCGGGGCTGCACCATCAGGTCTGGGCGCACGTACGGGCCAGCAAGGCGCCGAAGGCCGGCAGCCTGCTTCGGTTCGCTGACACCGACGGGCGCAGCTTCGAAGCCGAGGTCATCGGCCGGACCGGCCCCGGCGATGGCTTGTTCCACCTGCAATTTCCATCCGATCCCTTGGCGCTGCTCGAGCACTTCGGCCATGTGCCGCTGCCGCCCTACATCGAGCACAGCGACGATGCCGATGACGAACAGCGTTACCAGACGGTATTTGCCAGCCGCCCGGGAGCCGTCGCCGCTCCGACCGCGGCCTTGCATTTCGATCAGGATCTGCTGGGCGCACTGGATCAGCGCGGCATCCTGCGTGCCGAGGTGACCTTGCATGTCGGCGCCGGGACCTTTCTGCCGGTTCGCAGCGAGACCATCGCCGAGCACCGCATGCACAGCGAATGGTTCGACATTGCACAGGCCACGGTCGACGCCGTTGCGGCAACCCGATCAGCGGGTGGCCGGGTGGTTGCCGTCGGCACGACGACGCTGCGCGCGCTGGAATCGGCGGCGCTGAGCGGCCAGCTGACCGCCGGGGCTCGCGAAACCGACATCTTCATCACGCCCGGTTTCCAGTTTCGCGTCGTCGACCGGCTCGTCACCAACTTCCACCTGCCGAAAAGTACTCTGATGATGCTGGTCAGCGCGTTTGCCGGACACGCGCGGGTGATGGACTTGTACCAACAGGCGATTTCACGCCGTTACCGCTTCTTCAGCTACGGCGACGCGATGCTGCTTGATCGAAGCTGAACCGCGGGCGATGCCGACGACAATCCTGCGATGCTCGATTTCAAGCTGATCACCACCGAAGGACAGGCCCGACGCGGCCGAATGACGCTCAACCATGGCGTTGTCGAGACGCCGATCTTCATGCCCGTGGGCACCTACGGCACGGTCAAGGGGGTGACGCCGCGCTCGCTTGAACAAATGGGTGCGCAGATCATCCTCGGCAATACGTTTCACCTGTGGATGCGACCCGGCCTCGACATCGTGCGCCAGTTCGGTGGTCTGCATCGATTTGAAGGCTGGCGCCGGCCGATCCTGACCGACAGCGGCGGCTTTCAGGTCTGGAGCCTGGGCGGAGCCGACGGCAAGGGCCGCAAGATCACCGAAGAAGGCGTGCGTTTTTCGTCGCCGGTGAACGGCGACAAGCTGTTTCTGACGCCCGAGTTGAGCATGCAGATCCAGCAGCTGCTGAACAGCGACATCGTGATGCAGTTCGACGAATGCACGCCCTACGACGTTGCCGGGCGGATCACCACCGAGCGCGAAGCACGCACTTCGATGGAACTGAGCCTGCGCTGGGCCAGGCGTTGCAAGGATGAATTCGAGCGCGGTGCCAATCCGAACGCGTTGTTCGGCATCGTTCAGGGCGGCATGTTCGAGTCGCTGCGTGATGAGTCGCTCGCCGGGCTTGAGGAGCTCGACCTGCCCGGTCATGCGATCGGCGGCCTGAGCGTTGGCGAACCCAAACCCGAGATGCAGCGCGTGCTGCGCCACATCGGCCCGCGCCTGCCGTCCGGCAAGCCGCGTTACCTGATGGGTGTCGGAACACCGGAAGATCTGGTCGATGGTGTGTTGTCGGGCATCGACATGTTCGACTGCGTGATGCCGACCCGCAACGCACGCAACGGCCATCTGTTTACCCGCTTCGGCGATCTGAAACTGCGCAACGCCCGCCACAAGACCGATGAACGCCCACTCGATCCGACCTGCGGCTGTTACGCCTGCAAGGGTGAAACCGCCGCGGATGGCACGGTGTCGGGCGGCTTCAGCCGGGCCTACCTGCACCATCTGGACCGTTGCGGCGAGATGCTCGGCCCGATGCTGGCCAGCATCCACAACCTGCACTACTACCTGAACCTGATGCGCG
>JBDTQC010000157.1:0-7187 GCA_039932405.1 Ideonella sp. | reverse complement strand
ACGTACTGATCCTGGCCGATCAGCAGAAACCACAGCTGGCCGGGTTCACGCTGCTGCAGATCGAGCACGGTGTCGATGGTGTAGCTGGGCCCGGGCCGCTCGAGCTCACACGTTTCAAGCGTGAAACGAGGGTCGCCCAGCTCGGGATCGGTGATGGCCAGTTCGGTCATCCGCGCGCGGTGCTGCGAATCGGCCAGCTGACGCGATTTTTGCCAGGGTTGTCCGGCTGGAATCCAGCGCAGTTCATCGAGCGCGAGGTCATCCAGCGCGCTGCGGGCCAGCGTCACGTGAGCAATGTGAACCGGATCGAAACTGCCGCCGAACAGCCCGATTCGACGAACGGCGTGCCGCGCGGTATTCAAGCCGCTGGCCCTTGCGCCGCTGCACGGTCGTGCCTGGCAGCGCCACCCGCAACCGCGATGAGCGGGTCTGCCAGCCAATCGCGCGGCGGCAGGAAATCGGTATACAGACGGGCTTCGGGCGTATCCGGCTCCGGGTGCCAGTCATAACGCCACTTGACGATCGGCGGCATCGACATCAGGATACTTTCGGTGCGGCCGCCCGACTGCAGCCCGAACAGGGTGCCGCGGTCGAATACCAGGTTGAATTCGACATAACGCCCGCGCCGATAAGCCTGAAAATCACGCTGCGGCTCGTCGAAATCGAGGCCACGCCGCCGTTGCACGATCGGCAGCCAGGCCGGCAAAAAGGCATCCCCGACCGCCCGCATCATCGCAAAATTGCCATCAAAGCCAAGCTCGGAAAAATCGTCGAAGAAGATGCCGCCGATGCCGCGCGCCTCGTTGCGGTGCTTGAGGAAGAAATACTCGTCACACCAGCGCTTGAAGCGCGGGTATTTATCGTCACCGAACGGCGCCAGGGCAGTGTGCGCCACCCGATGAAAGTGGCGCGCATCCTCCTCGAAACCATAGTAGGGCGTCAAGTCCATGCCTCCACCGAACCAGACCACCGATTCGGCATCGGCCGGTTTGGCCGCGAACATCCGCACATTCATGTGCACGGTCGGCACATGCGGACTGCGCGGGTGCATGACCAGCGAAACCCCCATCGCCTCGAACGCCGCGCCGGCCAGTTCAGGGCGGTGCTGGGTGGCGGACGCCGGCAGCGTATCGCCGAGCACATGCGAAAAGTTGCAGCCACCGCGCTCGATCAGCTGCCCGTTCTCGATCAGCTGCGACAAGCCATCGCCTTGCAAGCGACCACCCGGCGGTCGTGTCCAGCCATCGCGCAGCAAGGGCTGACCCTCTGCTTGCTCGATCGCGCTGACAATCCTGCCCTGCAACTCGAGCAGATAGGCGCGCACCGCCTGGGTATCAATCATGAATTTCAGCGCTTGATGGCGCGGTGTGCGATGTCGTTTCGGTACTGGGCGCCATCGAAATGGATATCCTGCACCACCTCGTAGGCGCGCTGCTGAGCCAGCTTGTACGAATCGCCGAGCACGGTGACGCACAGAACCCGGCCTCCGGCGGTCAGCAGCTTGCCGTCTTGCAGCCTCGTTCCAGCGTGAAAGACCACCGCGTCGGGCAGCACGGCCTTCGCGCCTGTGATCACGTCGCCCTGGCGCGGCTCGAGCGGATAGCCGGCTGCCGCCATCACCACGCCCACCGCAATGCGCCGATCCCAATCGAGTTCGACCTTGTCCAGCGTGCCGTCGGTGGCGTGCATCAGGATCTCGAACAGATCGCTTTTCAGCCGCATCAGGATCGGCTGGGTTTCCGGATCGCCCAGCCGGCAGTTGAACTCGACCGTGCGCGGCTGTCCGCTCGAATCGATCATCAGGCCGGCATACAGAAACCCGGTGAAGGGCTCACCTTCCCTGGCCATCGCGTGGATGGTCGGCATGATGATCTCGTGCATCACCTTGGCATGCACATTCGGCGTGACGACCGGCGCCGGCGAATACGCGCCCATGCCGCCGGTGTTCGGACCTTGGTCATGGTCGAGCAGGCGCTTGTGGTCCTGGCTGGTCGCGAGCGAGGTGACATGCTTGCCATCACACAGCACGATGAAGCTGGCTTCCTCGCCTTGCAGGAAGTCCTCGATCACGACCCGCGGTACATCGTTGTGCTGGACGCCGAGCTTGTTGCCGCCTGCATCGGCAGCCAGCATCCAGTCGATCGCCTGATGCGCTTCGGCCAGCGTCGTCGCCACGACCACGCCCTTGCCCGCTGCCAGCCCATCGGCCTTGATGACGATCGGCGCACCACGCGAATCAACGTAGCCATGGGCCGCACCCGGATCGGTGAAGCTCTGGTAGGCCGCGGTCGGGATGCCGTGGCGTTTCATGAAGGCCTTGGCGAAGTCCTTCGAACTCTCGAGCCGTGCGGCGGCCTTGGTCGGCCCGAAAATGCGCAGTCCGCGCGCACGGAAGACGTCGACGATGCCGCCGGACAGCGGCACTTCCGGCCCGACCACCGTCAATGTCACCTTTTCCGCCGCGGCGAATTCGGCCAACTCGGTGAAATCGGTCAGCGCGACATTCTGCAGGCGCTCGTCGAGCGCCGTGCCGCCATTGCCCGGCGCGACGTAGACCGTCTGCACGCGCGCAGATTGCAGCAGTTTCCAGGCCAGTGCGTGTTCGCGGCCGCCAGCGCCGATCACCAGGACCTTCATTGCGCGCTCCGCAGGAAAGGCAGCAGCCTCATGAGTCGAGCTCGGCGTTGTGATGGACTTCCTGGGTGTCGTCCAGATCTTCCAGGACGTCGAGCAGCTTCTGCATGCGCTGCGCGTCATCACCCGCCAGCTCGACGCTGTTTTCAGCGCGCATCGTGACTTCAGCCAATTCGGGTGCCAGTGCGGCGCGCTCGAAGGCCTGTTGCACGGCTTCGAAGTCGGCGGGCGCGCAGATCACCTCGACAACGCCTTCGTCGCCGGTCTGCACGTCTTCCGCACCCGCTTCGAGAGCAACTTCCATCACCTTGTCTTCGCTGGTGCCGGGCGCGAACAGAAACTGCCCGCAATGCTTGAACTGGAACGCCACCGAGCCTTCGGTGCCGAGATTGCCGCCGAACTTGCTGAACGCGTGGCGCACTTCGGCGACGGTTCGGACCCGGTTGTCGGTCATGCAGTCGATGATGATCGCAGCCCCGCCGATGCCATAGCCTTCATACCGCACCTCTTCGTAGCTGACGCCTTCGAGGTTGCCAGTCGCCTTGTCGATATTTTTCTTGACCGTATCGGCCGGCATGTTGGCGGCACGCGCCTTCTCGACGGCCAGCCGCAGGCGCGGGTTCTCCTTCGGCTCGCCGCCGCCCTGACGTGCGGCAACGATGATCTCGCGGATGATGCGGGTCCAGACCTTGCCCCGCTTCTCGTCCTGCCGCCCTTTTCGGTGCTGGATATTGGCCCACTTGGAATGTCCGGCCATCGGGTGGCTCCGTCTTTCTGATCGGTTGGCGACTGGCCGGCGAGTTTGGCCGGAAGTGCTGGGTTCTTCGATAGACTCCCATTTTACTTGCCGTCCAGGAGCTCCAATGGCCGACCCCCTCTTGATTGCCCGCCGCGGCGATATCGAATGCGAACTGCTGCCGGAATTGGCCAATCGGCACGGACTGATCACGGGCGCAACCGGCACCGGCAAGACGATCACCTTGCAGACGATGGCCGAGCAGTTCAGTCGCATCGGCGTGCCGGTCTTCATGGCCGACGTGAAGGGCGATCTGACCGGCATCAGCCAAGTCGGAAACGTGTCGCCAAAGATCGCCGCAGTACTCGCCGATCGAGGCCTGCCGTCGCCGGAAAGCACGTCGTGCCCGACCACGCTGTGGGACGTCTTCGGAAAATCCGGCCATCCGGTGCGCGCCACCATCAGCGACATGGGGCCCTTGCTGCTGGCCCGCATGCTGGCGCTCAACGAAACCCAGCAAGGCGTGATGAGCCTGGTCTTCAAGGTCGCAGACGACAACGGCTTGCTGCTGCTCGACCTGAAAGACCTGCGCGCCATGCTGCAGCACGTGGCCGACAACGCTGCGCAGTTCACCACCAGCTACGGCAATGTCAGCTCGGCCAGCGTCGGCGCGATCCAACGCGGGCTGCTGCAGATCGAGGAACAGGGCGGTGACAAATTTTTCGGCGAGCCGATGCTCAACATCGCCGATTTCATGCAGACCGAATCGGGCAAGGGCGTCATCAACATCCTGGCCGCCGACCAGTTGATGAACAGCCCGCGCCTGTACGCCACCTTCCTGCTGTGGATGCTGAGCGAACTGTTCGAACAATTGCCAGAAGTCGGCGACCTGGAAAAGCCGAAGCTGGTGTTCTTCTTTGACGAGGCGCACCTGCTGTTCAAGGAGGCGCCGGCGGCGCTGATCGAGCGCATCGAGTTGGTGGTGCGGCTGGTGCGCAGCAAGGGCGTCGGCGTCTATTTCGTGACCCAGAACCCGCTCGACATTCCCGACACGGTGCTCGGTCAACTCGGCAACCGGGTGCAGCATGCCTTGCGCGCCTTCACGCCGCGCGACCAGAAAGCTGTCAAGGCGGCGGCCAGCACCATGCG
This sequence comes from Ideonella sp., assembly GCA_039932405.1. GTDB lineage: Bacteria > Pseudomonadota > Gammaproteobacteria > Burkholderiales > Burkholderiaceae_C > Ideonella_A. The sequence continues at coordinate 2,668 of JBDTQC010000157.1, read as the reverse complement.
CGCCAATCCAGGCCTCGACATCGAGACGGCGATCACCGAACTGGCGGTCGGCGAGGCGCTGGTCAGTTTTCTCGACACGAAGGGTCGGCCCAGCGTTACCGAGCGCGTGTATGTGTTGCCGCCCGGCAGTCAGATCGGGCCGATCAGCGACGAGCAGCGCAAACGACTGATCGACGGATCGCTGGTTGCCGGTGTGTACGAGAAATCCGTCGATCGAGAGTCGGCATACGAAAAATTGCAGGGTCGCGCAAGCACCGCGCCGCCTGCCACCGGCGGCGTGGCCGGCGTCCCACCGGGCAGCGGGGGGGCGCCCGCAGCGGCCGAACCAGGGATGTTCGATGGCTTGAAGGGCGTGCTGCTGGGCTCGACCGGGCCGCGCGGCGGCAAGCGGGAGGGGCTGGCCGAAACGATGGCCAAATCGGTGATGCGCACGATGGGCAGCACCGTGGGCCGAGAAATCATCCGCGGCGTCTTCGGCACCATGCTGGGCGGCAGCAAGCGCCGCTGAATATCGCGTTGCGGCGCCCGCCAGCTGTCTGATCGTCAGCGCATCGAACTGATGCGCACCGACGGCAGCACCGTGGTGCGCGCCACCGAATCGGCACCGTCGATGATGCCGTGGGCCAGGTAGCTGCTCGGTGAATCGGGTTCGAGCGCGGCTACCGCCAGATTGGCCATCGGCTGCGTCAAGGGCACAAAAAAACTGCCCACATCGGCGTCGATCAGGGCCGGCTGCAACTCGACCGGAACCGGCTGCGCATAGCCGCTATCGGCGTTTTCCTGACTGACGGGTGAGTCACGCCACGCCGTCGTCAGCACCCGGTAGGTTTCACCGCGCAGACTGACCCGCTCGGGAAACTGAATCACATTGACACCGAGCAGGCGCAGTCGCACGACCGCCTCGGTCTGATTGGCAGCCAGCCAGTAGCCACAAGGCCGCGGGCGGCTGCGCAGCGTGCGCAGTTGCAAGGCCGACTGCCAGTTCACGGTTATCAGCCTGTCGGCGCCGCTATTCGGATCGATCGCGGTCAGATCATATTCACTGGGTGTCGTTGCGGCTTCGATTGCCACCGACCCCTTGCATGCCTTGGCGCTGACATCGCTGTCTACGAAACTGCGCAATTTGCGCAGGTCGCTTGCGTGCAGCACCGCACTCTGCAAGATGCTGGTTGCCGACACGATCTGGCCATGGACGCGACGCTGCAGATCGCGACGCCCCAGATCCGAGCCGCGTGTCTCGATCAACAGGCTGATCGCCTGCCGCAAGCCATTCACATTGCGGCTGGTATCGGGTCGCGTGCCGCCCATCGTGACAACCGGGCTGGCGCCTTCGTTCACCAGGTAGTGATACCAATCGACACTGAGTCGGGCCGTCGCAAGCGATTTGAGCAAGGGCTCTCGAAACCACTCTTCGGACGCCCGGCTGACGAACTCGGCCATGTTCGCCGTCATCGCATACTGAAACAACACGTCGCTGCGCCGAACCACGCCGAATTTGCGCTGCCAGTCGCCGACCGCAGGAAACTCATGACAATCGACGACAACCGTCGGCCGATAGTCAAGGATCAGGCGGGCCAGCGCCCGCGCCTCGGGTGTGCGCAAGAGCAGCTGATCGCGGTTCGAATCGATGCCGTTGGCGGTCATGCGCTGGGCGCGCAGCGCCCCGTCGGGATTGACGCGTGGCACGATCACGACATTCACCTGACGCAGCAGAGCTTGCAAAGGGCCATCCGCCAGTTGCCGGGCCAGCACCAGCATGGCCTCGCTCGGAGCCGGCTCGTCGCCATGTTGCCCGGCAATGAACATGACGGTCGGACGGTCCGAATCGCGCAGCGTTTGCGGACTGACATCGCGCCCGCCGGCGAACAGCAAGGCCTCGATCGGCACGCCACGCTGCGAGCTGCCCGCCACCAGCAACCGAACGGTGGCGCGGCCACTGACCTCATCGCCTTGGCGCTCGAGCTGCGCCATCTCCGAATGCAGTTCGCTGTCGGTCGTGAAACGCGTGCGCCCCGGTTCCAGCCCGGGCGTCCGGTATTGGACCGACGGTGCAGGAAATCGCGCAGCGACCCGCGGATTGGTCGGACCGACCTCAGGCGCCTGGATTTCCGGTGCTTCGATCACGACTGGCGCCATCGGTGCAACCGCAACGGGCGCCGGTGGCGGTCTCGGTGCTGCGATGACGGGCCCGCTCGGCAACGGAGCCTGGCGCGGCAACGGGCTGTTGCAGGCCGACAGCACCAGTGATACCGCAACAGCGGCCAACAGCCTGCTGAATGGGAATCCAGTGATCTGCCGCTTGCTGTCAGGCCCGCGTTGGGGGAAGGGAAAACTCGAGGTCGGCACCGCGACGGTGCATGGATATGGGGTCATCGATCAAACCATCGCTCGGCAAATCATGCACGCCGCTGACTATAGCGGGCGCCGTTGCGCAACGAAGCTGACGCATTCCCTGAGATGCTCCACGATTTACGCACAGCCAGACCCGTCGATCATGACGACGAATGCGTGTCGCAGGCCGGCCAGTCGACAGTCTGGCCGGCAAGGCCAGCCGTCAAGTGCCCATTCAACGTCCGCGGCCGCCCCAATCCCGATCGTGCCGGCCGCCGTGACCGCCGGGATATCCGTCATGACCACGCGGACTCCAGCCGCGATACGAAGGACCGCG
>JBDTQC010000156.1:0-7217 GCA_039932405.1 Ideonella sp. | reverse complement strand
CGTTCTCGATCGACCGCTCGTTCCAGCTGCTGTTCATGATCATCATCGGCGGGCTCGGCTCGATCATGGGCAGCTTTTTCGGCGCCGCCTTCATCGTCGTGCTGCCGATCGTGCTGGACAACATGCCCTATTGGTTCGGCATCCCGATCGACACGGCGCTGGCTTCCCACCTGACATTCATGATCTTCGGCGCGCTGATCGTGTTCTTCCTGGTCGTCGAACCGCATGGTCTGGCGCGCTTGTGGTCCACGGCCAAGGAAAAGCTCAGGCTCTGGCCGTTCCCGCATTGAATTCTCCCCATTCAAATTTCGAGTCCGACGTCCGTCACTTTCTCACCGCACTGACGCAGTGCACCATCACTCTAGGAGGTAGACATGAAAATCAAGTCCTTGTTCTTGGCCGCCGCAGTAGCCGGCGTGGGTCTGGCCGGCCTGTTGAGTACGCCAACGGCCTTCGCTCAGGCCAAGGAGCAGTTCTTTCCGCTGCTTGTCTATCGCACCGGCCCCTACGCGCCAAACGGCACGCCGTGGGCGAATGGCAAGCAGGATTACATCAAGATGATCAACGCCCGAGACGGCGGCATCAACGGCGTCAAGATCACCTTTGAGGAGTGCGAGACTGGCTACGCCACCGACAAGGGCGTGGAATGTTACGAGCGCCTGAAAGGCAAGGGCGGCGGCGCCAGTGCGTTCGATCCGCAGTCCACCGGCATCACGTTTGCCCTCACCGACAAGGCGCCGATCGACAAGATTCCGCTGATCACGCTGGGCTACGGTCTGTCGGCCTCGCAGGACGGCATGATTTTCAAATGGAACTTCCCGCTGATGGGCAGTTACTGGACCGGCGCCGACATCCTGATCCAGCATATCGCCAAGAAGGCCGGCGGCTTCGACAAGCTGAAGGGCCAGAAGATCGCCCTGCTCTATCACGACAGTCCGTTCGGCAAGGAGCCGATCCCGCTGCTGCAGGAGCGCAGCAAGATGCACGGCTTCGAGCTGCAGTTGATCCCGATCACTGCGCCCGGCGTCGAGCAGAAGGCCGCCTGGTTGCAGGTGCGGCAAAGCCGCCCCGATTACGTGATGCTGTGGGGCTGGGGCGTGATGAATTCGACTGCGCTGAAGGAAGCTCAGGCCACCGGCTATCCGCGCGACAAGATGTACGGGGTGTGGTGGGCAGGCGCCGAGCCCGACGTCAAGGACGTGGGCATGGGCGCCAAAGGCTACAACGCGCTGGCGCTGAACACCGCGGGCACGCAACCGCAGGTGATGCAGGACATCCTGAAGTTTGTGCACGGCAAGGGCGCCGGCACGGGGCCGAAAGACGAGGTCGGTTCGGTGCTCTATACCCGCGGCGTGATCATCCAGATGCTGGCCATCGAGGCCACTCGTCGCGCACAGGAGCGCTTCGGGAAGGGCAAGGTCATGACCGGCGAGCAGGTGCGCTGGGGCTTCGAGAACCTGGCGCTCGACCAGAAGAAACTCGACAAGCTGGGCTTCGCCGGCGTGATGCGTCCGCTGAGCACCTCATGCGCCGATCACATGGGCTCGAGCTGGGCACGCATCCATACCTGGGACGGTGCGAAATGGAACATGTCGTCAGACTGGTACGAAGCCGACGAGCAGATTCTCAAGCCGATGATCAAGTCGGCTGCCGAGAAGTACGCAGCTGAGAAGAAATGGACGCGGCGCACACCGGCCGATTGCCAGAGCTGATACCCGTCTCGCCGCCGCTGACGCCGCCCCCGTTCAAGGGAGCGGCGCCGGCGGCCCGGCAGAGCCGGGTTCGCGTCGCTCGCTTGATCGGCATGAGGTTTCATGAGCAACATTCTTCTCAACGTCAACGGCATCGAGGTCATCTACAACCACGTGATCCTGGTGCTCAAGGGCGTCTCGCTGCAGGTGCCTGAAGGCAAGGTGGTTGCGCTGCTCGGCGGCAACGGCGCCGGCAAGACGACGACCTTGCGCGCGGTCAGCAATCTGTTGGCCGGCGAACGCGGCGAAGTGACCAAGGGTTCGATCGAGTTGCGCGGCGACCGCATCGAAAAGTTGACCACCTCCGAGATGGTCAACCGCGGCGTGGTCCAGGTGATGGAAGGCCGCCATTGTTTTGCCCATCTGACAATCGAGGAAAACCTGCTGACTGGCGCCTACACGCGCCGCGATGGCAATGCGGCGATCAGGAACACGCTGGAGAAGGTCTACAACTATTTCCCGCGCCTGAAGACACGCCGCAGTTCGCAGGCTGCCTACACATCCGGTGGCGAACAGCAGATGTGCGCGATCGGCCGCGCATTGATGGCCGATCCGAAAATGGTGCTGCTCGACGAACCGTCGATGGGCCTGGCGCCGCAGCTGGTCGAAGAGGTGTTCGAGATCGTCAAGGATCTGAACACCAAAGAGAAGGTCACCTTCCTGCTCGCTGAACAGAATACGAATATCGCGTTGCGTTATGCCGACTATGGCTACATCCTCGAGAACGGCCGCATCGTGATGGACGGCGAAGCCGCCTCGTTGCGCGAGAACGAAGACGTGAAGGAGTTCTACCTGGGCATGGGCGGCGGCGAGCGCAAGAGCTTTCGAGATGTCAAGAGCTACAAGCGGCGCAAGCGCTGGCTGGCATGAGCGACGAAACCTTCGGCTTTGTGTCACCCCCGTTCAAACCCGACGAGGCGCTGGAGCGCCTCAAGCGCGAACTGCGCGCGCTCGGCTTGAGTGAACGCGAAGGAGCCTTCGAACGGCGCAGCCTGCTGATGGCTCGCGCAGTGATCGCCGACGGCAAGATCACCGCCTCGATTGCCCGATCTCCCGCACGCTCGCCCGAATGGCGGACGCGCAGCTTGGCCAGCAGCGCCGACCTGCGCGACTTCGTGGCTGATCTGAAAAAAAGCATGGCCCAATGGAGCGACCGTGACGATTGACGACCGCGCGGCGTCGGCCGCTTTCTACGACGCCCTGGAGAGCCGCGATCCGCAGCTTCGCGAACATGATCTGTTGGCCGCCCTGCCCGCGCAGATCGCACATGCGAAGTCGAAAACCAGCGCCTTCGCTGCGCGCCTGGCCGATGTGGATCCGGCTGCGATCACGAGCCGGCAGTCCCTGGCCAGCTTGCCGGTGCTGCGAAAGCACGACCTGCACGAACGGCAACGGGCGCTGGTCGAAGGCGATGTCTTCGGCGGCTTCGCCGCCGTCGGCTGGCGCGGTCTGCCAGCGTCACAAGGCGCTCGCAAAGTCTTCCAGTCGCCCGGGCCGATCTACGAACCCGAGGGCGCAGGCGCCGACTACTGGCGCACCGCCAGAGCGCTGCACGCCGCAGGGTTTCGCCGTGGCGACCTGCTGCACAACAGCTTCAGCTACCATTTGACGCCAGCCGGATCGATGATGGAATCCGGCGCCCAGGCACTCGGTTGCACGGTATTTCCGGGCGGTGTCGGCAACACCGAACTGCAATTGCAGGCGATGACGGAGTTGCGGCCGCATGGCTATGTCGGCACCCCGAGTTTTCTGAAGATCCTGGTCGACAAGGCTGAGCAAGCCAGCGTCAGACTGCCTTCCATGCAAAAGGCACTGCTCAGCGGTGAAGCTTTCCCGCCGGCTTTGCGCGATTGGCTCGGTGAACGCGGTATCGACGCCTACCAGTGCTACGCCACTGCCGATGTCGGATTGATCGCCTACGAGACGTCGGCGCGCGAAGGCCTGGTGCTCGACGAGCGCGTGATCGTCGAGATCGTCCGTCCGGGCACCGGCGATCCGGTGCCCGACGGCGAAGTCGGCGAAGTGGTCATCACCACCTTGAATGCCGACTATCCGCTGATCCGCTTCGGTACTGGCGACCTTTCTGCAATCCTGCCCGGGCAGTGCCCGACCGGTCGCACAAATGCCCGGATCAAGGGCTGGATGGGACGTGCCGACCAGACCGCGAAGGTGCGCGGCATGTTCGTCCATCCGGCGCAGGTTGCGGCAATCATCCGGCGCCATCCGGAAATCGGCAAGGGCCGGCTGGTGGTCAGCGGCGAGATGGCCGACGACCGGATGAGTTTGCGCATTGAAGTCAAAGATCGCGCAGACCCGAACCTGGCCGCCAGCATTGCCGAAAGCATCCGGGAGATCACCAAGCTACGTGGCGAGGTTGAATTCTGCGCACCAGGCAGCCTGCCAAATGACGGCAAGGTGATCGAGGACACCAGGAAGTATTGACCCGGGCCCGGCGCAGCGTCGATCAATCGACATAGTCCCCAGCCGCCTTGATCACGGCGTGCCATTTGGCAATCTGCGCTTCGACGAATTGTTTGTGGCCCGCGCTGCTCAAGCGGCCGTCGCGAATGATGACCGCTCCCAGCGCCTCTTCGCGCCGGACGAACTCGGGGTCTTTCAACGCTCGCCGCATGGCCGAATTGAGCTTCGCGATGATCGGAGCCGGGGTTCCCTTGGGCGCATAGAGGCCATGCCAGATGCTGATATCGAAGCCTTTCAATCCGGCCTCGTCCAGCGTCGCAAGCGCGGCCAGCGCCGGTGTTGTCAGCCGCCTGGCGGTTGTTACCCCGTAGACCTTGACCCGACCGGCCTCGATCTGGCCGCTGGTGTTGGTCGTCTGATCACACAACAGATCGACATGCCCGGCGAGCAGGTCACTCAGGGCTGGCGCCGTTCCCTTGTACGACACGGTATTCATGTTGATGCCCATGCTCTGCTGCAGCAGCAGACCGCAGAGGTGGGATGCCGCGCCGAGCCCGGCGTTGGCCAGGTTGATCCGTCCCTTGTTGCGGCTCAGCCATACCTTGAGCTCAGCAAAATTTTCCGCCGGCAGGGTCGGGCGACCGATCAGCGTCATCGGCACCTCGACCAGCAAGCCGAGGTATTCGAAATCATTCAACGTGTCGTATTGCAGGCTCCGGTAAAGCGATGGTGCCGTCGACATGCCCACATGCGCAAGCAGCAGCGTATAGCCGTCGTTGCCCGCCTTCGCGACGCGGGTTGCGGCCAGCGTGCCGCCCGCACCGGCAACGTTTTCGATCGTGATCTGCTGGTTGCCGAGCGATTTGCGCATGGCATCGGCCAGATCACGCGCCACCTTGTCGGTGGGGCCACCGGCGGCGAACGGGACAACCAGTGTGATCGGCTTGTCGGGATAGTCGGCCGCCGCGCTGCCGGCGCTGGCCATCAGGCCGATGACAAGCAGATTTGCAAGGATCCGGTGGAGGCGCATCGGGCAATTCGTCAATGAAATGATGCAACCAGGCCGGGCGCGTCAGCGCAAGGTGATTCGCACGAACTTGCGCTTTCCCACCTGCAGGACAAAAGTACCCGGCGCCAGCTTCAAACCCTTGTCGCTCGTCACGACACCGTCGATCCGGACACCGCCACCGTCGATCAGCCGGTTGGCTTCGCTGCTCGATGGAGCGAGCCCCGCATGTCTGAGCAGCGCAGCAATGCCGATTGGAGCACCGTCGACGCTCAACTCGGCGATGTCGTCGGGGATACCGCCGCGGGCTCGCAATTCGAAGTCGTGCGCTGCGGCCTGCGCGGCGGGCGCGCCGTGGAATCGGGTGGTGATTTCCTGCGCCAGTTCGACCTTGACTTCCTTCGGGTTGCGACCGCCTTCAATCTGCCGCCGCATGGCATCGATTTCCTGGTCGGTGCGGCTGCTCAACAAGGCGAAGTAACGCCACATCAAGGTGTCGCTGATCGACAACAACTTGGCAAACATGCTGTTCGCCGGCTCGGTGATGCCGATGTAGTTGCCCTTGCTCTTCGACATCTTCTCGACACCGTCGAGGCCTTCGAGCAGCGGCATGGTCAGAATGCACTGCGGCTCCTGGCCGTATTCGACCTGCAGCGCTCGCCCCACCAGGAGGTTGAATTTCTGATCGGTACCGCCAAGCTCGAGATCGCTTTTCAGCGCCACCGAGTCGTAGCCCTGCATCAGCGGATACAACAGCTCATGCACCGAGATCGGCGTACCGGCCTTGAAGCGCTCGCTGAAATCGTTGCGCTCCATCATCCTTGCCACGGTATAGCGAGAGGCCAGCTCAATCATCCCGCGTGCACCGAGCTTGTCGCTCCACTCCGAGTTGTAGCGGATCTCGGTGCGCGCCGGATCAAGCACCAGGCTGGCCTGGCGATAGTAGGTCTGCGCGTTGGACTCGATCTGCTCGCGCGTCAGCGGCGGCCGGGTCGTGTTGCGGCCGGAGGGGTCACCAATCATCGATGTGAAGTCGCCGATCAGGAAGATCACCTGGTGGCCGAGATCCTGCAGCTGGCGCATCTTGTTCAGCACCACGGTGTGTCCGACGTGAATGTCGGGCGCGGTCGGATCCAGACCGAGCTTGATGCGCAACGGCTGGCCGGTAGCCTCTGATCGCGCCAGCTTCTGCAGCCATTCGCCTTCCGGCAGGAGCTCGTCGCAATGGCGACGCGTCGCTTGCAGCGCGGCCTGGGTGCGGTCGGTGATCGGATAGGCGCGCGGCTCGATGGGCTGGGTATTTCCGGACATGTGGACTGCGTTATGAACGTGTAAAGCTGTAGGACTTTTCCTTCGTGAAAGAAGGGGTCGCACCTATAATCTGATCTCGCTACAGCGCATGCGTCAGCTGATGCTGCACCTGGATCGCTTAGGGGTCGTGTAACTTGGCCTGCGGTGATTCTAGAAGACGGTGCCCCTGTATTTGCCCCTGTCACCCGGTATCTTCCGTCGCGGTTCACCTGATGGAAGTGCCCCTATTGAGCGCAACGCTCCTGCCCGAATTGATTCCTTCCGCAGACACCCTTGAACAATCCCTTTCCCGAGCCCTGAAGCGCTCGGGCCATCTGACCACCGGTTTTTTGCGCAGCCATTCACGCGGCCTCACCGCCACAGCGGTTGTCGCGATGGCCGGATTCGCCGCCACGGCATTCGGCATCGCACCGATGGCGCCCGATGCGGCCGATCTGCCGACCCACATCGTCATCGAATCGGTCGTGCCCGACGACCTCACCCGCCAGCTCGAAGCGTTGGCTGCGCACACCGTGTCGTTGTATCGCAGCGAAACCACCCGCAGTGGCGATACGGTCGACAGCCTGCTGAAGCGCCTGGGCATCGTCGACTCCACCGCCGCGGCATTCCTGCGCGAAGATGCCAACGCCCGTGAGCTGTTCGTCGGTCGGAGCGGCAAAATGGTTCAGGCCAGTACAGACGGCAACGGGCGGCTCCAGCAGCTGATCGCCCGCTACGCGCCCGACGAC
>JBDTQC010000155.1:0-7259 GCA_039932405.1 Ideonella sp. | reverse complement strand
AACATGTAGGCCTTGGCTTCGGAAATCATCAGCCCCCACGACGGCAGCGGTGGTTGCACGCCCAGGCCGAGGAACGACAACGACGCCTCGAGCAGGATCGCGCTGGCAGCCTCGAGCGTGGCAACCACGATCAGTTGCGGCAGCACATTCGGCAGCACCTCGCCCAGCAGCACACGCGTCGTCGATGCGCCGGCCGCCTGCGCGGCGGCCACATAGTCGAGCGACCTGACCTGCTGCGTGGCACTGCGCATCACAACCGCGAAGCGATCCCACTTCAACAGGCCGAGCACCATGATGACGACCCACAACGATCCGCCGACCAGCGCCACCGTGGCGAGCGCCACCAGGATCACCGGCATCGACAGACGCGTGGTGACCATGAAGCTGACCACCATATCGGTCTTGCCACCGAAATAGCCTGCCAGCATGCCCATGCTGGTGCCGATCAGGCCGGAGATGACCGCCACCGAAATGCCGATCAACAGCGAGATGCGCGCGCCGTAGAACAGCCGCGTCAGGTAGTCGCGCCCAAGCGGATCGGTGCCCAGCGGATGCAGCCAGGTACCGGCCGGGTCCCAGACCGGCGGTAGCGTGCGTTGCGTCAGGTCTTGTGCATACGGGTCGTGTGGTGACAGCCACGGCGCCAGCAACGCGATCAACACGATAAGCAACAACAGGCCACCGCCGACGACAACCGCCTTGTTACGCCAGATGCGCGAACCCCAGCCGCGCGTCGGCGGCAGGTCGAGTGGCGCGACCATGGTTTGCGAGCTCACATCGGGAGTAGCGGCCACTGCTCAGGCCACCCGGATGCGGGGATCGAGCCAGGCATTGGCCACGTCGGAGGCCAAGGTCAGCACCACGTAGATCACCGATAACAGCAACACGATGCTTTGCATCACCGGAAAATCCTTGTAAGTGATGCTCTGGTAGGCAAGGTAGCCCAGGCCGTCGAGCGCAAAGATGGTCTCGATGACAACCGAGCCGCCGAGCAGGTAGCCGAGTTGCACCGCCGTCAGTGCGACCACCGGCACCACCGCATTGCGCAGCGCGTGCTTGAAGATCACGGTGCCGGCCGGCAGTCCCTTGGCGCGTGCCGTGCGGATGTAATCAGCATCGAGCACTTCGATCATGCCGGCGCGAATCAGCCGCATGAAGGCCGGCGCCGCGTAGTAACCCAGCGCGATGGTGGGCATCACGAAATTCTGCCAGCTGTCGCTGCCCGATACCGGCAGCCAGCGCAGCGAGATCGCGAACAACATGATCAGCAACAGCGCGAAGAAGAAGTTCGGCAGCGCCTGGCCCACCACCGCCAGCGCCAGGCACACGCGATCGATCCAGCTATTGCGGTACATCGCGGCCAGCACCCCGAGCGGAACCGAAATCACCAGCGCAAAGACGAGCGACAACATGCCCAGCACCAGCGTGGTCTGCAGCTTCGCCAGGATCAGTGGCGCAGCCGGGGTCTTGAAATAGATCGACTCGCCCATGTCACCGCGCACCGTGCGACCCAGCCACTCGGCGTATTGAACCGGCAGCGGGCGGTCGAATCCGTAGGTCTTGCGGACCATCGCGATGTCGGCCTGGGTCGCGCCTTCACCGGCGATCGCGATGGCCGGGTCGCCCGACAGCCGCAACAGCCCGAAGGCAATCATCGAGACCGCCAGAGCGACCAGCAGCGCCAGGCCCAGTCGCTTCAGGATGTAGATCAGCATCGCGAGGCCAGATGATGCAGCGTTTGCGCCATGCGCATTGCAGGAATCACTTCCAGCTCATCTCCCAGAAGCGGACCATTTCGTCCGGGTAGGCGGAAAATTTCAGATCCTTGTTGGCCACGTAGTACACCGGAAGCGACCACAGCGGCAGCGAATAGGCCTTGTCGGCGATCAACTTGAGGCCCTGCTGATAAGCCTTCTTGCGCGCAGCCGGGTCGACCGAGTTGTTGCCCTTGTTCAGCAGGTCTCGCACCTCGGCGTCGTGTGTCACGTCGTCGGCCTCGAATGTGAAATAGACCGGCGTGCTGGCCGACATGTCATTCACCGAGAACGAGCCCCAGGTCTGGTGCGTGATCGGCGCCTTGTTCGCGCGCACCGCATCACGCATTGCCGCATATTGCGAGAAGTTGAGCTTGGCGTTGATGCCGACGGCTTTCAGGTCGTTGATGACCGCCTCGGTCTGGTTGCGCTCCCGATAGGCGTAGATATCGATGTCGAAGCCGTTCGGGAAACCGGCTTCTGCCAGCAGCTTCTTGGAGAGCGCCGGGTCGTACGCATACCGTGGCGCGCCTTCATCGGTGCATCCGAACTGCGACGGGAAACACTGCGTATTCAGCACCCGCGAGCCGGCTCCGACGATGTTCTTGACGATTGCCTCGCGGTTGATGGCGTGCGAGATCGCCTTGCGAACGCGGATGTCCTTCAACTGCGGTGCGGGCGTCGCGTCCAGCGTATTCATCTGCATGAATGCGATGCGCATGGTTTCGCCGCTGACCACCTGCAGCTGCGGCACCTTGCCCGCCTGCTCGGCCTGATCCTTCGGCACCGACATGATGAAATCTGCGCCGCCAGCCAGCGCCTCGGCCATCTGCGTCTGGCGATCGGGGATGAATCGAATCTCGAGCTTGCCGATCTTCGGCGTGCCCTTCGGCGAATCCTTGAAATAGTCGGCGTTGCGCTCGAGCGTGATCGATTTGCCCGGCGTGTATTGGGTCACCTTGAACGGCCCGGTGCCGATCGGCTTCGCGTTCATGCCTTTCGGGCCAACCTCGGCGTAATACTTGGCCGGGTGGATCACCACCGGGCCGGCGAGGTATTCGATGGCCGCCGGAAACACCTTCTTGGTGATGACGCGTACCTTGTATTTGGAGACCTTGGTCGCCTTTTCGATCCAGTTGACGTTGGCCTGCGTCGTCACCTTGTTGGCCGGATCGGCGACGAAGTTCAGCGTATAGACCACCGAGTCGGCGTCGAACTCTTCGCCGTTGTGAAACTTGATGCCTTCACGCAGATCGAACTCGATGGTGCGATCGTCGATCTGCTTCCAGCTCTTGGCGAGGTTGCCCTTGTATTCGTTGGTCGTCGCGTCGCGGTAGACCAGCGTGTCCCACACGTTCGCGCCGATGATCACGCCGATGCGCACGTTGTTGAAGAACGGGTCGACACTTTCCGGCGCCTGGTCGTAGGCAAAACGCACCGTGTCGTCCTTCTTCGAAGCCCAGGCGGATGCGGTGGCCAGACCGGCCAGCAGGGCAATTGCAGCGATTCGGCGTCGGTGTCCGGCAAACAGGCTCGATGTCATCAAAGTGGTCCTTGTCGTGGTGTCAAAGTGCTGATCAGGTTCGCAACTGTCCGATGTGCACGCTACCGGGTCAATCGGGATTTCATCTGAGGCGCCCGGCAAGATCGATCAGTCCGGGCACAACGCCGATACATGTTAGTTCACAGGGGCGGCAGCGCGCCGCTTCAGCGTCGTCAACGTCGTCTGGGCGCCGGTCGCGGCGACAAGCCGGCCGGTGGCCGACGCGCCATGACCCAGCTGTAGAAATCCTGCGCCGCAACGGAAAAGCTGCGATCCCGGCGGCGCACCAGGTAGATCTGTCGGAGCAGCCCCGGCCAGCGCAATGGCTTGATCAACAGTTCAGGCGTCCTGAATTGGTACAAGGTCAATGCCGGAACGACGCTGACGCCAAGGCCGGCACGCACCATGCCAGCCACCGTGGCCAATTGATCGACCTCCAACATCGGTGGCAGCACGCGTGGCAAGGTTGCCGCGTCGATATATTGACGCACACTGGAGGTGCGCGACAGGTGGATGAACGGCCATGCGGCCAGATCCTTGGCTCGCGGGTTGTCCACTTTCGCGAGTGGATGATCGCGTCGACAGACCAGGTGAAAGTCATCGCTGCAAAACGGTTCGGCGCGCAATTCCGATGTATTGGCTCGGGTGGCCGCGAGGGCAAAGTCGAACTGTCCGCTGCGCACGTGTTCGATGCACGCTTCCGACAACACGTCAGCCACCTCGAGCTCGATGCCAGGGTGCTCGGCGTTGAAACCAGCCAGCACGCCAGGCAGCCAGTCTGCGGCAAGCGACGGCAGCAGCGCAATCGCAACCCGCCCGCGGCGGCGCGTCGAACGCTCGTGCATGCCCGACATCGCCGCCTCGAACTCGGCCAGCACGCGCCGCGCCGAGACCTCGAATTCGACACCCTCCGGCGTCAGGTCGACGTGCCGGGTGCTGCGGTCGAACAGGCGCACCTGCATCGCCTCTTCGAGCTGGCGGATCAGCGCGCTGTAGGCGGGCTGCGACAAGTTGGTCTGCGCAGCCGCGCGCGTGAAATTGCGGTGGCTCACGAGGGCCAGAAATGCGCGCAACTGTCGGGTCGAGACATTCATCTGCATTTCGACTCAGTCCATCCAAAGATTCGATTTCCGGAATCAATCGGACGATCTTACATTGATCCCAGTCGAACCAGAGCTTGCAGCATTCACACATCCCGGACCATGCAAAAGACACCACTCCACATCGGCTGCGCCGCCGGCTTTTCGGGCGACCGGACCGACGTCGCCAGCCCGGTCGTCGATGCGTTGATTGCCCAGGGCGGTCCGGCATTCCTGATCTTCGAGACGCTCGCGGAGCGCACGCTGGCGCTGGCGCAGCTGGCGCGGCGCAGCGATCCCGATGGCGGCTACGAGCCGCTGCTCGATGAGATGCTACGCCCGGTGTTGGCGCGCTGCCTGGCAGCAGGTATTCGCATCGTCAGCAATTTCGGCGCCGCCAATCCGGCCGGTGCCGCACGCCGCATCGCCGCGCTGGCAACCGAACTCGGCCTGGCGATGCCACGCATCGCGGTGGTGGAAGGCGACGACCTGAGCGGCATCGAGCAGCGCCCGGTGCTAGGCAACGTCGCCGATGGCCTGAGCGTGGTTTCGGCCAATGCCTACCTGGGCGCCGATGCAATCGCCGACGCGCTGCTGGCGGGCGCAGCGATCGTCGTCTGCGGCCGGGTCGCCGATCCGTCGCTGGCCGTCGGACCGGCGCTGGCCCATTTCGGCTGGGCCCGCGACGACTGGGACCGGATCGCACGCGCCACGATGGCCGGCCACCTGCTCGAATGCGGCGCGCAGGTCACCGGTGGCTACTACGCCGACCCGGGCGTCAAGGATATTCCGGGCATGGCCAGTCTCGGCTACCCGATTGCCGAAATCGATGCCGACGGGCATTGCACGATCAGCAAACCGCCCGGCACCGGCGGGCGCATCGACACCCACACGGTACGCGAGCAGTTGCTGTACGAAGTGCACGACCCTGCGGCTTACCTGACACCCGACGTGGTGGCCGACATCAGCGAAGCCGAGTTGACGCAGGTCGGCCCCGATCAGGTGCGGCTCAGCGGCGTGCGCGGCCACCCCCGCCCGGCGACACTGAAAATCAATGTGTGCCATGAAACCGGCTGGCTCGCCGAAGGCGAGATCTCCTATGCCGGTGTGCGCGCCGAGGCGCGCGCAAGGCTGGCAGTCGAGGTGCTGAGAGAACGCCTGCAGGGCCTGGGGCCGTTGCGCGCCGACCTGATCGGCGTCACCAGCATCCTCGGCGACGATGCTGGCCACCGGCTCGAAGCGCGGCCGCCAGGCGATTCTCGCGACGTGCGGGTGCGCGTGGCACTGAAACATGCTGAACGCAGCCAGGCCGAGCGGCTGCTGCGCGAAGTAACCGCGTTGTATTGCTGCGGACCCGCCGGCGGCGGCGGCGTGCGGACCGGGTTGCGCGCCAGACTGGGCACCGTCTCCTGCTTCGCACCGCGTGATCGCGTGCCGGCAAGCTTCCGCTTCATCGAAGGAGGCCGCGAATGAACGGCACAAGCACTAAGTCACTGCACCGCGCCGCCCACGGCCGCACCGGTGACAAGGGCAACCGATCGAACATCAGCGTGATTGCCTGGCACCCTGCGCTGTGGCCGCTGCTGGTCGAGCAGGTGACCGAGGCCGCAGTGGCGCGGCAGTTTGCCGATCGCCGCCCGAGCAAGGTGCAGCGCTTCCTGTTGCCCAAGCTGCACGCGATGAATTTTGTGCTCGACGACGTGCTGGATGGGGGCGTCAACGATTCGCTCAACCTCGACAGCCATGGCAAGGCCTTGTCCTATCTGTTGCTGGACCTGCCGCTGATGATTCCCGCCGAATTGACCTCGTACCTGGTCGGCAGCGACTGAGCTGTCGGCCACCCCATTCTCACAACCGACAAACGGAGATGAAACCGATGACGACCCGACCCACGAATCGCCGCACGCTGATTGCCGCAGCCGCCTGCACCGTGCTGGCTGCCTGCCTGCCAGGCATCGCGATGGCCCAGGCCTTCCCAACCAAGCCGATCACATTCATCGTGCCGTTCGCCGCCGGTAGCGCGACCGACCAGCTGGCGCGTGCACTTGGCCAGTCGATCACCGAACAGACCAAGCAACCGGTGGTCGTCGAGAACAAGGCCGGCGCCAGCGGCATGTTGGCCGCCCAGGCGGCAGCGCGCGCCGCACCCGACGGCTACACGGTGCTGATCACCACCAACACCACCCAGGCCGCCAACGAACACCTGTACAAGAAGCTGGCGTACGACCCCGTCAAGGACTTCGCGCCGCTCACCGGGCTCGGCAAGGGTGGCCAGGTATTGGTGGTCAACACCACATCACCGTACAAGAACGTCGGCGAGTTGATCGCGGCAGCGAAGAAGAGCCCCGGCAAACTCACCTTCGGCAGCGGCAGCTCGTCGAGCCGCGTCGCGGGCGAGATGTTCAAGCAGCTCACCGGCACCGAGATCCTGCACGTGCCCTACAAGAGCAACCCGGTGGCGATCACCGACCTGCTGGGCGGCCAGATCGACATGATGATCACCGATACGTCGACCGGCGTGCCGCAGATCAAGGCCGGCAAGCTGCGCGCGCTGGGTTATTCGACCCAAAAGCGCAGCAGCCAATTGCCCGATGTAGCAACGCTGGAAGAGGCCGGCGTCAAGGGCTACGACATGGGCTACTGGTTTGCTGCCTACGCACCAGCCAGCACGCCCGCGCCGGTCGTCGCCCGACTCACCGATTTGTTGCACCAGGCTGTGAAGGGTCCTGCGGCCAAGGCATTCTTCGAATCCGGCGGATCTGAGCCGTGGACCACCACGCCCGCCGAACTGGCCAAGTTCCAGGGCGTTGAAGCGCAAAAATGGGGCAAGGTGATCAAGGCTGCCGGCATCGAGCCTGAATAAGAACGGCTACCCGGTGCATG
>JBDTQC010000154.1:0-7287 GCA_039932405.1 Ideonella sp. | reverse complement strand
GACCGAGCAGATCTTCCAGCGTTCGCACCCGTGCGCTGACGGCTGTCTGCGTGATGTGCAGGCGCTCGGCAGCACCCTGAAAGCTGCGTGCGGCAACGATTTCCAGGAATGTCCTGGCCAGCTTGATGTCCATGAGTCCATGAGCCCCGGGTTCCGGATCGGTGCAGAGACGCAAAGTATTGCATCGCGCGGCCAGTGCGGCCGTCAGCACCGGAGGCGGTTCGGCCGATCATCGCCGCGACCATCGGGAAAAGTGAAGCGTAGGTGGGTCAGTACCCGCGCGCGGTTGGCCGCGGTTGGCCGCGGTTCGAGTCAGTACGACGAATTCATGTAAGCCCAGTGGCGGCGCAAGTCGTCGACTGTGTGCACGCCCGGGATGTTTTCCGCCGCCGCGCGAGCGGCGCGCCGCTCGTCGTCGTTTTCCACCAGTCCCTGGAAACGCACCACGCCGTTGCACACCGTGACCGACGACTGGTTGGGCCGCCACCACGGCTGTTTGGCCAGTTCGTCGAGCAAGGTGGTGAGGATCGCTTCGTCCGATCCGCTTCCATTGGCCCGCGCGGTGGTCTGCAGCTTCAAAGCCCGGATCAGGCTGGCACGGGTGACGATTCCCACCAGTTTCTCGCCGCGCAGGACGACGATTCGACGCACCGCTCGCTCGCCCAGGATGGCCGCAAGTCGTTGCACGGATGTCTCTTCGGCCACCGCAACCACGTCGCGTTGCATGACGTCGACTGCGCGCTGCGAATGCGAGCGCACATAGGCCAGCGCCGTCAAATCGCGCTCGAGCAATTTGTCGAGCCACGATCGTTTCGGCTCGCTGTCTTCGGTGCCGATTTCAAAGCGACGCAGCAGTTCGGATTCATTGACGATGCCGATGACTTTGCCGTCGTCGACAACCGGAACGCCACTGATGTGATGCTCATCGAGCAACGCGGCAATCCGGCGCACCGGTGTATGCGGGGTGATCGTGATCACCGGGGTCGACATGATCTCTTTGGCGTTCATGGTGTTCACCTCTCGATTCGTCAATTGCGTTTGCGGCGGCTGGTTGTTCAGGCGCAGGATCTGCGGGCCATGAACGGATAGTCGATCTATACCAATAGAAAGTAAAACGAATTTGATTCTTGTATAAGTGCAAAATAATTGCACTTATAACGTGAGGATGACTGGTGAGTCGGCTTTCCGGTGCCGCCGCAGGCGACGATCAGCTTCCGCTGTCGCTCGGCGCGCGGCTGAATTCGTTATTGGCCGTCACCAGCACGTGCAACATGCGGATGAACTCGTCGCGCTGGGCGGACGGCAGTGGTTCGAGCATGCGTTGCTGGGCGCGCAACATGGGTGGAACGACATCGGCCAGCAGGCGCTGGCCCTGATCGGTCAGCGACAACAAGCGCACCCGCCGGTCTGCCGGCGAGGGCCTGCGAGTCATCAGCCCACGCGTCTCGAGTCGATCAATCACGCCGGCAATCGTCGAGGTGTCGAAACCGATGGTTCGCGCCAGCGTACG
This sequence comes from Ideonella sp., assembly GCA_039932405.1. GTDB lineage: Bacteria > Pseudomonadota > Gammaproteobacteria > Burkholderiales > Burkholderiaceae_C > Ideonella_A. The sequence goes on along the minus strand of JBDTQC010000154.1, from coordinate 5,777 downwards.
TTGGTCGAGCCCGGGTTGATGGGCAACCATCTGCAGCGCAGCGAACTGGACCGGCGTCACGCCGAATTCGGCTGTCTCCTGCATGAAGATCGCCACCGCAATCTGTTGCAGCCGGCGGATGTAGTGGCCGGGCAGCGCATCGAGTCCGATTGGGTTGGCAGAGCGGTTTGTCATGATCGTTGGTTGAACATGCAGGCACACTTCGATCAGGCTTTGCTGACCGATATCATTACACTGATAGTCAGTATACAAATAGCATCGGTTCGGCCATCTCGCACTGGCCGGACGCGCTGGCAAGCAATCCAAGGAGCATCTCGATGAAACTGCACAACTTCTTTCGCAGTGGCACCTCGCACCGCTTGCGCATTGCGCTGAATCTGAAGGGCCTGAGCTACGACTATGTCGCGATCGACCTGCGCAAGGAAGACCATCTGCTCGCCGGTTTTCGCGCCATCAATCCGCAGGCGCTGGTGCCGGCGCTCGAAGTCGATGACGCCGTCCTGATCCAGTCGCCGGCGATCATCGAATGGCTCGAGGAGCGTTATCCGACGCCAGCACTGTTGCCGGCGGATCCGCAGCAGCGGGCCCACGTCAGGGCGCTGGCGGCGATCGTCGGATGCGATATCCATCCGCTCAACAACCGGCGTGTGCTCGAGAGCCTGCGCCATGATTTCAGCGCTGACGCCGACATGATCAACCGCTGGTGCGGCCGCTGGATCGGCGCCGGCTTCGATGCGATCGAAGCCTTGCTGGCCGCTGACCGCCAGCGCGGCGACTTCTGCTTCGGCCACGCCCCGACGATTGCCGATGTCTACCTGGTGCCGCAGGTCGAGAGCGCGCGTCGCTTCAAGGTCGATCTGTCGCGCTGGCCGATCATCTGGTCGGTCGACGCGGCCTGTGCGAGGCTCGATGCCTTCCAGCGCGCCGCGCCCGCCGAGCAGCCCGACGCTTCCTGACTGACGAGGGCGCGTTTGCCTGCTTCCGCAGGCTTGTGGATGCCAGACCGGGCGGCGCGACTTACCTTCGTCCCACTGCACCGGTTTGAGCGGACGCCCGTGCAGCGGAGGTCGTCGTCGCCAGCCATCGGCGCCGGCGAGCCATCTCCTCGAAGTGCCGCGGTCACCTCTCGGGAGTTCCCATGTTTGACGATCTGTTTTGCGCAACCGCCTTGGCAACGGTCGGCGCGGTTCTGGCTGCTGGCGTATGGCTTGGTGCTTCCGAGATTGCCATGTCGACGCCTCTTCCAACTGTCATGTCGAAGGCCGAGGCCCCCCGCGTGAAAGCCGGGACGGGCGTGGCGAAGGAAGCGATGCCGGTCTATGACTTGCCGCGTGTCGTTGTCGCCGGAAGTCGTTCGCGCGACGGCGACATGCTGGCGGTCGATATGCCCGCCGATGCTGGTGAATCGGCGCGACGTTGAGTCTTCGGGCGGCCGGAGGGTGTGAATTGATCACAATTCCGGCCGGTGATAGTTACCACTCTTTACAGCCCCATTTTTCTAATCTGGCACCCAGACAACGGGCCTTCTGCATCCGTTGCAATCCGAGGAGCCAGACATGTTCGATTCCATTCCCCGAGGGGCCGCGAACGCGGCGCGCTTTGCCGACAGCGATGCGAGGAATTCGTCATCACAGGCCGATGGAGCGCTGCGCCAATGGCAAGGCCTCGCCGGCTTGTACTGGTTGAAGGCGGCACTCGCCGAAATCGACTACGGTGTGCTGCTGCTCGACGAGGATGGCCGGGTGGTGCATGCCAATCCGGTGGCACACGCGCAAATGTGCGGTGATCACCCATTGCAGCTGACGCCGGACCGGCTGCGTGCGCGCGACCCGCGCGATGCGTCGGTCTTGCAGGCGGCGATCGAAGGCGCGGCGCGGCGCGGTTTGCGCAAGTTGATCAGCCTGCGCGCCAGCGCCGACGATCTGGTCAGCCTGTCGGTGATCCCGCTGGCTGGCATTTGCGAACCCGGCTCAGCGGCAAGCGGCGAAGCTGCGCCACGCCAGGCGGTGCTCGTCTTGCTGGGCAAACGGCGCTTGGGTGGCGAACTGGCCATCGAGTCGTTTGCCCGCCTGCATGGCTTGAGTGCCGGCGAGACGCGGGTTCTGCTGGCACTCAACGCGGGCCTGCAGCCCACCGAACTGGCACGCCGGCACGGGGTGGCGATTGCCACCGTGCGCACGCAGATCGGCAGCATCCGGGCGAAAACCGGCGCCGGCAGCATCCGTGGCCTGCTGCGTCAGTTGACGTTGTTGCCGCCGTTGCAGGGCATCCTGCACCGTGAGCCGGGGCCTGCGTTGCAGGGTGGCGCGGTCAACGTCAGGGTGGTGCGCATGCCGGCCTGAGATCGGCCGCCGCGCGCAGCTTCGCCTGAAAAATCACGATGCGCTGCGCATGATTGGCGCAGCCTTGTTTTAAGATGGTTCGACCGGGGGCTCGTTCAGGGGCCCTCGGTCCACCATGTCCCTGCCGCCGCAGTCGCCTCTCGATGTCCTGCCTGCCGCGCTGCGCGCCCTGGCCGCCAAGGGCGAGATCAAGCGTTACCGCAAGGGCACCTTGCTGATCCAGGAAGGTGACTTCGGCGAAAGCCTGTATGTGATGCTGAGTGGCCGGGTCAAGGTGTATTCGATCGATGACCGGGACCGCGAGATGATTTTCGGCAGCTATGGGCCAGGCGCCTATTTCGGCGAAATGAGCCTCGATGGCGGCCCGCGTTCGGCGAATGTCGCCACGCTCGAGGCGACCACCTGTGTCTTGATCGGCCGACGGACATTGCTGCAACACATTTCCGAGCACCCCGAATTTGCTTTCGACTTGTTGTCGCGGGTCATTGCCCGGGCTCGGATGGCCACGGCCAGCGCCCGCAACATGGCCTTGCTCGATGTCTACCAGCGCGTGGTGCAACTGCTCGAGTCGTTGGCCGCCCCCGATCCGGCGGCCGACGGCAGCCGCCTGCTCACCGAGCGCTTGACGCACGGCGATATCAGCAAGCGGGTCGGTTGCTCGCGTGAAATGATCAGCCGCCTGATGAAAGACCTGGTCAGTGGCGGTTACCTGCGAGTCGACAGCGGGCACCGGATCGTGCTGCTGAAGAATCTGCCGGGCAAATGGTGAATCGTTTGCAGGATGTGCCCGAACCGCGGCGCCTGCCGTGAATGAAGGAACCCCGATGGACAGCGTCGATTTCGCGATCGATGGCGGGTGCACCTGTGGCCACTTGCGCTACCGGATGCACAGCCAGCCCTTGTTCGTCCACTGTTGCCATTGCTGCTGGTGCCAGCGCGAAAGTGGTTCGGCCTTTGCGCTGAACGCGATGATCGAGGCCGACCGGATCGAACTGCTCGGCGCACAGCCGGAACTGGTGGCCACGGCGTCGGCCAGCGGTCGAGGTCAGCAGATCGCGCGCTGCCCGGTCTGCCGTGTCGCCGTCTGGAGCCACTACGCAGGCGCAGGGCCGGCGGTCAGTTTCGTGCGTGTCGGCACGCTCGACCAGCCCGATCGCTTGCCGCCTGACATCCACATCTTCACCGCCAGTAAACAGCCTTGGGTGCTGATCCCGCCAACAACACCGGCCGTTGCGGAATATTACGATCGGCGCGAGCACTGGCCGGCTGAGAGCCTGGCGCGGCAAAGGCAATTGCGAGCGCGCATCGATTCGCAACGCGGGCCGACCTGACAAGCCCGTTCGGTATGGACGAGCGTGTTGTGCCCGGTCAGCCTTCGCGAGCGCCGCGAGCCAGACATTTGCGCTGCCGATCCTCGACGCGGCGCGCAAACCATTCGGTGGTCAGCTGGCGCGTGATTTTCGGGCTGCTCAGCTTGATGTTCGGGATCGTGGCGCGCGGCAAGGCGCGGCGCTCGAGTTGCTCCGCAAGCTCGAAAACGCGCCGGTACAGGGTCGATTGATCGAAGTCGGGCTGATCGCCTTGCTCGAGTGCGCTGCGAATCGCGCGGTCGCTGAGGCCCAGGCGTGAGCCCAGTGACCGAACGGCCAACTCGGTATGGCCGGGATTGTCGGCGGCGCCCCCCTCCACCACCAGGTCGCCATCGAGGTCCAGCGGAATACCCGACGCCGTGCTGACCGCCTGCTGAAATGCCGCGTTGCGGCTCGCATAGTGGCCGGCGTTGAAATCGGCATAGCGATACACCGCCTGGTTGTAGGCGGCCGGGTAGTCGAGCAGATGCGCGATGCCGAAATAGACGCCACCGCGCCGCGTGAAAACTTCATCGCGGATGCTTCCGCTGATCGGGTAGGGATAGCTTTTCTGCTTGGCGTGTCGTTCGCTGAATGCGATGCTGACCTGCATCGGCCCGCCGGTGCGCACCGGGTTGTAGCCGCTGAACAGGCGGTCTCCGAGCGGCACCATGCCGATGAAATCCTGGAAGACGTCGCTGAGGTTCTTCTCGGTCTTCGCGGCGTCGATGCGGTCGCTGAAGCTGACGCCAGTCGACGATTTGAGCTGCAAGGCGCCGCGCACCAGCAGTTTCGGGATGCCGGCGCGCTCCGCCTTGCGGTCGATCTCGGCCCAGGCGATCCGGGCCAGGCCTGGCACCGACGGATCGGCGCGGTAGGTCGATTCCTGTTCTGCGATGGCCAGCACCGAACACAGGTTGGCCGCGCTGGGATCGATTCGAAGTACCGCGAACGCCGCATAGATGTCGGTTGCCCATCCGGCGCGGTCGGGTGTGCCAGCCGGCATCAGCGCAACGATCTGCGAACGAACCTCGTTCGGTGACAGCTGGGGACGAACAGCCTGCTGCTCGACCGCGCAGCCGGCCAGCAATGCAATGCCGAGCAGCAAGGGCGCGCAACGGGCGAGGCATGAGCTAAACATGCCTGCAAGCTTATCCTGCCTGGCGGGTGTCATGGCAAGTCATGTGCCATTTCATGCGTGCGTCGGCAACGCTGGCTGGCACCGCATTTGCCTGCACCTGGCTGCAGCGACCAGAATCGGATGCCTTCTGAAAGGAAATGACATGACCGTGCCGACAAAGACCCCGGCCGAGCGGCCGCTTCGGCCAAGCCGCGAGCAGATGCTGCGCCACTTGCGGCGCTCCAACGAGGTGGCCGCGCGCGCACTCGACCTGGGCCATCATCCGTTCGGTGCGGTCCTGGTCGGGCCGGATCATGAAACCGTGCTGCTCGAGCAGTGCAACATCGATGCCGTCAACCATGCCGAGGCCACGCTGGCACGCGTGGCGGCCACCAATTTCACGCCCGAGTTCCTGTGGGGATGCACGCTGTACACCGCGGTCGAGCCGTGCTGCATGTGTGCCGGCACGGCCTATTGGGCGAATATCGGCCGCGTCGTATTTGCGATGACCGAGCTGGAATTGCTGGCCGAGACTGGCAGCCATGCCGAGAATCCGACGATGAGCGTGGCGTCGCGTTATGTCTTCGACCATTGCCAGAAGCCGGTCGATCTGATCGGCCCGGTGCCCGAGCTGGCGGCCGAAACGGTTGCAATGCAACGTGCGTTCTGGAGCAGCCGCTGATTCATCTTTCGGTGCTGCCGCATGGATTGCCCTCGCCGGCTCTGGTAAAAACAGGTTTCACATCCCGATCACAGCTGAGGAGACAAGCAAGATGACCTTCAATTTTCGAGCCGTTGTCATGCCGTTCGCGATCGCGATCGGCCTGGTCGTGGCGGGCCCGGTGACTGCGCAGACGCGGGTGACATTCAAATCGGCCAAGACCGGCTCGTCTTATTACCAGATGGGTGTGCAGATTGCCGAGGCGATGAAGGCCGGCACCAAGGGCGACATCATTGTCACGCTGG
>JBDTQC010000153.1:0-7317 GCA_039932405.1 Ideonella sp. | reverse complement strand
TCAGCCTTGCTGATCGCTGGCCAGACAGCAGACTCCGCATCGCCCTCGCTCGCCTTAATTGCGCACCGGATCGACATGGCAACAGCCGGGGTCATTTCAATGAATTCGCGTTTCAGCTTCGCACGATTGCTGGCGATCTTCATCAAGGAGTTCCAGCAGATGTTGCGCGACCGGCCGACCTTCGCCATGGCTGTGGGTGTGCCGGTGTTGCAACTGGTGCTGTTTGGCTACGCAATCAATACCGACCCGAAGGCCTTGCCGACAGCGGTGGTCAGCGCCGACGCCGGACCGCTGACACGCAGCCTGCTCGCCGCGGTGAGCCATACCGGCTATTTCCGCATCATCCATGTGGGCGCCAGCGAAGCCGAGGCCGATGCGATGCTCGAGGCGGGTGACGTGCAATTCATGCTCGTCATTCCGAGTGGCTTCTCGCGGGCAGTGGTGCGTGGCGAGCGCCCGGCGCTGCTGATCAGCGCCGATGCCACCGACCCGGCGGCGGCTGGCAATGCGCTGGCCGCCCTGTCGCAAATCGGGCCGCAAAGCCTGAGCGCCGATCTGCGTGGCCCGCTACAGCACCTGCAAGGCGTGCCGCCGGCTTTCGAGTGGCGGATCCACAAGCGCTACAACCCCGAAGGGCTGTCGCGTTACAACATCGTGCCCGGATTGATCGGCACCATTCTGACGATGACGATGGTGATGCTGACCGGTCTTGCAATGACCCGTGAACGCGAACGCGGGACGATGGAGAACCTGCTCGCCACTCCGGTGCGTCCGATCGAGGTGATGCTTGGCAAGATCCTGCCTTACGTCGTGATCGGCTACCTGCAGCTTGGCGTGATTCTCGGCGCTGCGTTGCTGCTGTTCGAGGTTCCAATGCGGGGCAGCTACGCCTTGCTGATGGCGATGATCGGTGTGTTCATGCTTGCCAATCTGGCAGTCGGTTTCACCTTCTCGACGCTGGCACGCAACCAATTGCAGGCACTGCAGGCGACCTTCTTTTTCTTCTTGCCGTCGCTGCTGCTATCGGGATTCATGTTCCCGTTTCGGGGCATGCCGAATTGGGCTCAGGCGCTTGGCGAGGTACTGCCGTTGACTCATTTTCTGCGCATCGTTCGCGGCATCATGCTGAAAGGCAACGGCGCGTCCGAACTGCTGCCGGAACTGTGGCCGATGCTGCTGTTCTTGCTGGTAGCTGGCGCCATTGCCATGGCGCGCTACCGGCAGACGCTCGATTGAGCATTTGCCGATTTGCAGCGAGCCGGGCGCTGCCTCGCACTTCCCTCACACTTCTGCTGTGCCGATCTGACCGTCATCGTCCAGCGGAATGGCCGGTGGCACCGGGCCCTCATCGGGTTCGACCGGATGCAGTCCCGGTTCGGGCTCGGCGGGCGACTCGTTGTGGGAATGATGCGGCTTGTGTGGTAAGTGGCTAGTCATGGGTACGCCCAGGTCAGACCGGCTTCTTGCGGGAAACTCGGTCCAGCACCGCCCGCGCCTCCAATTCACTGTTCAAAGACAACTCCAACGGCGCTCGGCACAGACCGGCCTGCTGATAACGCAGGTTTTCATACAGATCGGAGGTGGCCGGGAACATGCCCAGGATCAGGTCGAGCTTGTCATCGCCATCGAGTCGGGCGAGTTCATCGATCAGGTGGCGAACCACTGATTGGTATTGATCGGCTCCGCCAGCCTTGAGGTTGTTTTCGAGGCGTTCGAGCAAACCGGCGAGGGTCACCAAGACCCTCAGGCGCTCGGGCAGCTGGATGGTTCTTTCTGTCTGCATGATGATCAGAGCCAGGATGGAGGGACAGGTTCCCGATGATCGCTAGATGGGGATCGTTCACGTCACTGCAAGCCATTCGTCGGCTGCTCGATGCATGATTGCTCTGCGTCCGCGTCCCTCGCCCGGCACCGGAGGCGCCGATGGCGATCGTCCTACGGCAGGTTGAGTCGATGTCTGTGGTGAGGCTACGGTGTGGCCGAGACAATCCCACACACCGTGAAACACTTGTCGTCAGGCCGCGCGAGGATATAGAAGGGCGTGGCATTTCCAAGCTAACTCGAACCGGACCAAAGGAACAATGACCCACGTGCTGATCGTCGATGACGAGGTCGACTCGGCGGAATCGCTCAAGCTGCTGGTCGCAGACGACAACTACACCGTTGCGGTGGCGCATAGCCTTCGTGATGCCAGGCGCCAAATCGCGTTGCAGCAGCCGGAAATCGTCTTGCTGGATCTTCAACTGCCCGACGGCAGCGGCATGGAGCTCTTTTCGGATGCTCAGCTGCTTGCCAATTCCGAGGTGGTACTCGTCACCGGCCACGCCAGCCTCGAGACGTCGATACAAGCCTTGCGACTCGGCGCGGCCGACTATCTGGTCAAGCCCATCAACGTCAAGCACCTGCGCGCAGTCCTGTCACGCTTTACCAAGCCGGCGGCGTTGAAGGCCGAAATATCGGGTCTGTACGCCGGCGTGGCGCCGGACGGCCATTTCGGCCACCTGTGGGGGCGCGACGAGGAGATGCTGCTGGTCTACGAGCAGATCGCGCGGGTTGCAAGCACCGGTGTCACGGTGTTCATTACAGGTGAGAGCGGAACCGGCAAGGAACTGGTCGCGCAGACGGTTCACGATTTGAGCCGCAGGCGGCACCGGCCCTTTCTGGCGGTCAACTGCGGCGCCATCTCGGCCAACCTGATCGAAAGCGAGATTTTCGGCCACGAGAAGGGCAGTTTCACTGGCGCCGACCGCCAGCACCAGGGTTTTTTCGAGCGCGCCAGCGGAGGCACCCTGTTTCTCGACGAGATCACCGAAATGCCTGTCGACCTGCAGGTCAAGCTGTTGCGAGTTCTGGAAACGGGTCGGTTCATGCGGGTCGGCTCGACTCAGGCGATCGATGCCGACGTGCGGATGATCGCAGCCACCAACCGCGTGCCTGCCGATGCGGTTGCGTCTGGAAAATTGCGCGAAGACCTGATGTACCGATTGAATGTATTCCCGGTCGATATGCCACCGTTGCGCCAGCGTTTGCGCGACGTTCCGTTACTGGCCGGGCATTTCTTGAATGCCTTTTCCAGCCAGGAGGGCAAGCGCAAGCGCTTCACGCAGCGCGCACTGGAACAGATGTCTCGGTACGCGTGGCCGGGCAACGTGCGCGAATTGCGCAACGTCGTGCAGCGGGCCTATGTGATGGCACCGGGCGACACCATCGACGAGTGCTGGTTGCCGCATCCCAACTCGGCGGCGGGCTTCAAGGCAAGCGGATTGCCGGTCGGGCAAGTGAATGAACGCGCCGATCTGGAGCAACGTGGTGGCAACGTCGAGCGAGTGGTCTTGCCGATCGGTTGTTCGATGGCGGAGGCCGAAAAGCTGCTGATCCTGGCCACCTTGCGCCATTTCAGGCACCGCAAGGAGCGCACCGCCGCAACGCTCGGAATCAGCCTGAAGACCTTGTACAACCGGCTGAAGGAATATGGCGCCCCGAACGGGCCGGCCGACGATCTTGTTCCCGGAGCTGTCAATGCCGCGCAGCCGAGCGCCATCCCCGACTGACCTGCACTGGGCGTGCGATGCCGAGCCGGGGCTGCGCCGATTGCGTCACGGCCGGAATTTTCGCTACGTCGATGCGCATGGAAAGGCGATCGGCGACGGCAGTGTGCTGCAACGGATCAAGGCGCTGGTGTTACCGCCAGCCTGGTCGGATGTCTGGATCTGCAGTCGCAGCGACGGCCATCTGCAGGCAACCGGGCGTGACGCGCGGGGTCGCAAGCAGTACCGCTACCACGCCCAATGGCTGGAGCAGCGCGGGCAGACCAAGTTTGACCACTTGCGGACCTTTGGCCAGGTTTTGCCACGCATCCGTCAGCAGGTCCAGCGGCAATTGAGCGGCGACGCCGAGCCGACCCGCCAGCGTGTGCTCGCGACCTTGGTTCGGCTGCTCGACACCACCTGGCTGCGCATTGGCAACGACGAATATGCGCGGGAAAACGGCAGCTATGGTCTGAGCACGCTGCGTCGCCGCCACGTCGTGCTTTCCGGAGCGGCCGAACTGAAACTGTCGTTCCCCGGCAAGAGCGGCGTCAACCACCACATGGTGTTGTCGGACCGACGGCTGGCGCGTGTCATCCGACGCTGTCGCGAACTACCGGGGCAAGGGCTGTTCCACTATGTCGATGAAGCGGGCGGCGCGCATCGAATCGGTTCGGCCGATGTCAACGACTGGCTGGCGCAGGCCGCCGGTCGGCGCGTGACGGCGAAGGATTTCCGAACCTGGCATGCCACTGTGCAGGCACTCGACCTGAGCCTGTCGGCATGCGCGGCGCAGCAGCAGGGTTCGGGAGCGTTCAGCGGCCCGGGCAGCGTCACCGCCATCGTTGCCGCCGTGGCACGGCGTCTTGGCAACACGCCAGCGGTGTGTCGCAAGGCCTATATCCATCCGCAGATTCTGCAACTTGCCGTCGACCTGCGCGATGCCCAGGCATGCGCGCAGACGATGCAGCAGCGCTGGGTGAATTCTCCGCCGGCGCGCTCGGGATTGCGTGTAGCGGAGCGACGTCTGCTGGGGTTGTTGTCAGCCGAAAAATCAGCGGTCAGGCTGTAGAAAGCATGACACGCCGATTTGGTGTGGCCTGGCCGCGTCGACCCAGCAGGCGCTTGTCGATGCGATCGAGGGTGTGAAAAAGCAGGAACGGCTTGTGCCAGACTTCGCAGAAGCCCGAGCCACGCGACTCGAATGCCTTGTCGGAGGTGACGGCAATCGCCGGAACTTCCCGACAACTGGCCACCTGGCGAAGCTGCTTCAGCAGTTCGGCGCCATGGCAATCAGGCAGGTGCAGATCGAGCAGCAACAGGGCTGGCGACAGCGTTGCCACCAGGTCGATCGACTCCCGCCCCGTGGTTGCGACAACGAGCTTGAGCATCGGTCGGTAGTCGAACAAGGCCCGCATCATCAGCACATTGACGGGTTCATCCTCGACGTAAAGCACGCAGATGCGGTCTTCCCGATTTTCCTTGTTGGCCATGTGGTTTCCTTACTGATTTCTGTCGTCGAGGTGGCAATCGACGTTCCCGGCCGGCTGGTCGTTGGCAGCTCGCTGGCGCCGCGTTGGCCGTGCCAGGCACTCCCTGTTGACTCGTCTGCCTGAAGCAAAGTTCGCTTTCCGGTTTCGATCAAACGTCAATGCGGGGGGGCGATTTGACATCTTTACTCATTCGTGCAAATTCGGAGCATCGTCAACGCCATCAGCAGGTCGATCCCGCCATGAATCAGTCCCGCCAGCAAAGTGACAGCCTCGGCAAGGTCGAGGTCCAGGCCGGTGCGTTGTGGGGTCCGCAGACCCAGCGCGCAGTGGCCAATTTCGCAATCGGTGGCGAGATCATGCCGCTCGAGTTGATCCACGCTTTGGCTCGCCTCAAAGGGTGCTGCGCAGTCGTCAACGCACGCCTTGGGCGGATCGATCCGGTTCTGGCCGATGCCATCGACGATGCCGCACGGCAAGTTGCCGAGGGTCGGCACGATTCGCAGTTCCCGCTGTCGATCTGGCAGTCCGGCTCGGGAACGCAAAGTCACATGAATGTCAACGAGGTATTGGCCACGCTGGCTGCCGAACACCTCGGAGGGCGCAGCGTTCACCCGAACGACGATGTCAACCTCGGACAGTCGTCCAACGACATGGTGCCCAGCGCGATCCACCTGGCGGCCTTGATCGCCCTGCAGCAACGCTTGTTTCCGCCGTTGGAGGCTCTGTGCCAGACACTGGCCGCACTGGCGACTCGTTACGAGCGGCTGATCAAGCTCGGCCGCACCCACCTGCAGGATGCCGTGCCATTGACCGTCGGCCAGGAGATCGGCGCCTGGCGCAGCCAACTGCTGCTCGCCCGCGCTGCGATCGATGCAACATTGCCGGCATTGCGAGCGCTGGCGGTCGGCGGGACGGCGGTCGGCACCGGTTTGAATACCCATCCCGATTTCGGTGCCAGGGTCTGTCGAGAGTTGTCAGCCCGCACCGGGTTCGATCTGGTTTGTGCAGCCGATCGATTTGCCGCACTTGCCGGACACGAGGCCCTGGTTGCCACCCATGGCGCCTTGAAGGTGTTGGCAGTGGCCATGAACAAGGTCGCGAACGATGTGCGGCTGCTGGGTTCAGGGCCGCGCGCCGGCCTCGGCGAGTTGCTGCTGCCCGCCAATGAACCCGGTAGTTCGATCATGCCCGGCAAGGTCAACCCGACGCAGTGCGAATCGGTCGCGATGGTGGTGTGCCAGGTCATCGGAAACGACACAGCCCTGACTTTCGGTGCGGCCAACGGACACCTGCAACTCAATACCTACAAGCCGTTGATTGCCAGCAATCTGCTGCGCAGCATCCGACTGCTCGGCGACTCGATCGCATCCTTCGATCACATGTGCATGCAGGGATTGCAGGCCGACACCCGCCGCATCGGGCAGCTGCTCGGCCAGTCGCTGATGCTGGTCACCGCGCTGACGCCCCAGATCGGCTATGACCGCGCTGCCGAGATCGCGCACAAGGCGCACGCCGAGCACTTGTCGCTGCGCGAAGCCGCACTGGCGCTTGGCGTTGACGCTGACGATTTCGACGCCTGGGTGCGGCCCGAAACCATGGTTGGCAACATCGGCCAGGCGCCAACCTGAGCTTGTGTGCGGTTCCGACAGCGTCAGTTGTTGGCGGGCCGGGATTCGAAGCGGGCAATTTCAGTCTGCAGGGTGGCGACCAGCAGTTCGGGAGGGCAGGGCTTGCGCAGCACTTTCAGTTTGCCGCCTGCCTCGGAGCCGGTGAACTCACCGGAAATCAACACCACCGGCAATGCCGGCCAACGCTGTCTGACCTTGCGCGCCAGCGCGAGGCCGTCGGTCGAGCCGGGCATCACGACATCGGACAAAACGACGCTGAAATCGTGTTCGCGCTCGAGCATGCGCCATGCCTCGTCGGCGTCGCGCGCCCAGTGCACCCGATAGCCATGGTTTTGCAGCAGCGCCGACGTCACTTCAGCCATGTCGTCGCTATCTTCCACCAGCAGCAGTTTCGCGTTGCCTTTGACGGTTGTCGATGCTGCGTCGGACAGGTCGTTGCGGATGCTCGAGCTGGCTGGATCGGGCTGGAGCGCAGGCATCTGGGCCGGCAGCAGCAGCGTGACGGCGGTGCCCAGTCCGACGGTGCTGGCCAGGCGAGCAGAGCCTCCGGCTGCCACGCAGAAGGCCTTGACCTGCGACAGTCCCAGCCCGCTCGCGCCTTGCGCCGTCCGGGTCGTGAAATAGGGCTCGAAGGCACGGGCCAGCTGCGCAGGGTTCATGCCCGGACCG
>JBDTQC010000152.1:0-7408 GCA_039932405.1 Ideonella sp. | reverse complement strand
CGTCGGCATGCGCCACGGCGCCTTCGGTCGGGAAAGCGTGCGCTGCAGCCTCCAGGCGTGGTAACCACTCGGCTCCGATGTCTTCACTGGCCTCCGCCAGCGCGCCCGACAGGGCCGCCCGCTCGTCGGAGCCGAGCGCTGAAAATTGGTCCCAGAACGGGCGCAACCAGCTCCGCGCTTCGTTCGCGCCGTCGTGCACAACCGCTTGACGTGCGGCGTGCGCCGCAACAAAGGCATCACGCCGTTCAGCCGGATCGAACTGCAGCCAGGTCTGCCGCAACTGGTCCATGTCGCGCGCACGGCTGAGCGATTCGCAGGCCAGCGAACGCAGCAGACTTTGCGCTGCAAGTTTCGAGAAGCCCTGGTGCTTGGCCAGCAGCCGGGCAGTTCGCAACGCTTCAAGCGGCTGCTGCGCAAGCCGTGACGCCTGCAGCTTCAGACGCAAGGCGTAAGTGCGACGAGCCACACCTGGGGGCAGCTCCGCGAGCAGGGAAAGGGCCCGATCGGCATCCCGATCATCGAGTGCGAACTCGGCCGCCAGCAGGCGCGCGCCCTCTTCGACTGAGCGCGCCGCCGGGCTGCGTTGCGACAGATCGAGCGCCTTGGCCAGTTGCTGGTCGCGCTGCAGGCGGTTTTGCAGGCGGTGCGCACTGCCGGCGTGGAGCAGGTGCGCCAGCACCGTGAAATCGTTGTCCTGCGTAAGCTCCGGCGTGTCGAGCTGGATCGACAGTGCGCGTTGCGCAGCGCTGGCCGAGCGGCTGTAGCGCCCGCCGAAATACTGCGCCAGCGACTCGCGCAAGGCGGCCTGAGCGCTGCGATCGCGGCGGGCGGTTCGCCAGGCCTGGGCGCGCCGCGGAAGTCCCGTCAACCCGTTGATCGCCTGCATCACCGTGACCAGCACGAAACAGGTGCCGATCAACAGCAGAATGAACAGATTGAGCGACATGTCGAAACGCCAGCCGCTCCAGTAGAAGCTGGCGAGACCGTCGTTGCTGCCCAGCGAGGTGGCAGCCACCACCGCGACGACGAACAGCAGAATCAGCCAGATGACCGCGCGCATCGTCTGCCAGGGCCTAGCGGCCAGCCGCCGCAGTCAGTGCCGCCAGCGTATCGTCGGGCAGCGGGATCGCACCCTGCCGCGATTGCGCCGCGATCTGATGCAGTTGCTCCAGTGCCAGCTGGGTGCGGCGCGAACTGCCATCGTAGAAGCGCTCGATCGCCGCGGAGGCAGCGCGCAGATCGCTCTGTGCCGTATCGAACTGGCGACTCAACAGCGCCAGGCGTGCGTTCAACAGGCGCAGCTTCAGGTTCTCGCGCAGAAAGTACGACTGCTCAGGGGCGATCAACATTGCGTCCGGATGATCGATCCGGGTGACACGCAACAACGAGCGCGCTTCCGACCAGATGCGTTCGCCGGCCCTGTTCCAGGCGTCGACGCTGGCCCAAGCCGGCCAGGGTGACGATGCTGCTTCCGACGCGGCACTCGCCGCGCCTGACGCACCTGAAATGCCTTTCACAGCGCGTGCTGGCGGTGACACGGCCTTAGCGGCGCCCGACATCCGACGCGGTTCGGGTGAAGACAGCAATGGCAACTCGTCGACCATGCGGACCACTTCGTCGAGCTTGATCAGCAAGCCACCCACATCGGCCATGCTGACCTTGCGAACCCGGTCGAGGTCGCGTGCAATCGCCCGGCGTACCGCTTCGAGCCGCGGCTGGTTATAGCGCGCCAGGCGATCCTCCGATTGGCGCAGCACCGCCACCAACGGCTCGGCACTGCCGTTGAGCAGGCTTTGCTGCTGCGCTACGCGCAGTGCGGATTCGATCTCCACAACAATGTTCTCGTCGCGCGAGCGCGACATCGAGGCGATCAAATCGTCGAGTTGGCCGCGCTGCACGCCAACCTCGGACAAGCGAGCCTCGAGCAGCGACACCTTGGCGGTCGATTCGCGCAGGCCTTCGAGCGTCTGCTGCGACAACATGCGCGCCTCGGTGGCTTGTTGCTGGATATCGCGCTGACGCAGCACCAGTTCCTGTTCGAGCAGACGCACACGCTGATCGGCGCGCCAGGCCAGCGCAAGGCCGCCCAACGCCACCACGAGCGCGCTCAGGATGAGCACGGTGGATAGCGCGCTTTTCGCGCGCGCCGGCACGGCAACGGCAGGCGGTGCCGAAACTTGCGGCTGCGGGCGGGTCGGGTCGGCGCTGGCGGGCGCTGCGGGTGGGGTCAGGGGGGCGCTCAAGTGACGCGGCGAAAGGCACTGGAACAGTCCAGCGAGGCAAGCGATTGTATGCAGGCGACGACTTCGGGCAGCCCAGGGCGGCACTGCAACACGGTGCCAAATCCGGCAGCGTGAGCCGTTTCTGCGATCCTCGGGTGGGTGGCCAGCGCGCGCGAGCGGCTCAATGCCGAGCGCAACTCGCCATCAACCATCAATTGGAGTTGCAGCAGATTGGATACCGCTTCGCTGCTGCTGAAAAACCACAGGTGATCGGCGGGCAACGCCAGCGCCTGCTGCATCGTCTGGCGCACAGGCTCGGGCGGCAAGGGCTCTCCCCGACTGTAGGCTGCGAGAAACCGAACCTCGGCACCAGCCTCGCGCAGACGCTCGGCCAACCAGCCGCGCCCGTCCTCGCCGCGCACGATCAAGACCTGGGTACCGCGCCAACTCGAATCACGCAGCTGCAGCCAGAGCGCCTCCGAATCGAAATTCGGCGCATCAGCGGCTGGTTCCACCAGCAGTTCGGCGGGCACACCGTGTTCAAGCAACAGCGCGCTGGTTCCGGGGCCGGGCGCGGCAGCACGCAGCCGCGGCGGCCATGCGCGCGCCGCGGGTCGACGGGCAAAGAACTGGCTCACCGCATTGGGCGAAACGAAGACGAACATCGACCAGGCCTCGATCGTTGTCCAGGCCGCGTCGACCGCTGCCGGATCCGGCGCCTCGGCAATCGTGATCAATGGGGCAGCAATCGCGTCCACGCCAAAGGCACACAGGTCACGAACCCAGGCCAGTGCCTGTTTGCCAGGCCGTGTCACCAGCACCGTCGGCACTAGCCGCTGCACGACTCAGCCCTCGGCCAGATAGCGGCTCGCCCCGGCATCCTGCAACGCTGCTGCGGCGCGTTCGCCGAGGGCACGTGCCGCGTCGGGACCGTCGACTGCCGCCTGGCAGCGGTGCCTCAGCAAGGGCGTTTCAGTCTGGAGCGGATGGCCAAGGGCTACCCGCAACTCGAGGATGTCGCCGTTCCAGGTTGCGTGCGCGGCCAGCGGCATGCTGCAGCTGCCGCCGAGCGCGCGCGAGACGGCTCGTTCGGCCTCGACCGCCAACAACGTCGGACGATCAACCAGCTCACCGAGCAGCGCGGCCAGGCCAGCGGCATCGCTGCGAACCTCGATGCCAAGCGCACCTTGACCGGCGCAAGGCAGCATCACGTCGGCATCGAACGCGCTGCGAATCCGGCTGGCCAGTCCAAGCCGCGTCAATCCGGCGGCGGCCAGCACGATCGCATCGTATTCGCCGGCATCGAGCTTGCGCAGCCGCGTGTCGAGGTTGCCGCGCAAGGGTTCGACCCGCAGGTCAGGCCGCAAATTTCGCAACTGCACAACGCGCCGCAGGCTCGAAGTGCCGACCAGCGCGCCTTGCGGCAATTCGTCGAGCGACGCGAAGCGGTTCGACACCAGGGCGTCGCGCGGATCCTCGCGCTGCAGCACGGCGGCGAGCACAAAGCCGTCGGGCAGGTCCATCGGCACATCTTTCAGCGAGTGGACTGCCAACTCTGCCCGGCCCTGCTCCAGCGCCGTCTCCAGCTCCTTGACGAACAAACCCTTGCCGCCGACCTTCGACAGCGCGCGGTCCAGGATCTGGTCACCACGCGTTGTCATGCCGAGCAATTCGACCTGAAGTCCGAAGCGGCCAGTCAACAGATCACGCACATGTTCCGCCTGCCAAAGGGCCAGGCGGCTCTCACGGGTGGCGATCCGCAACGGCAACGAGCCCGTCAGGCCGTGAACCGACGATTCGCCGCGCGAAGCGGCATCGTCGCTTGATTCGAGAGGTGTACTTGGCATCGTCGGATCCTATCAGCAGGCGCGAGAGTGCCTGGCGTCCGCGCGTCGCCAGATCGGTCATCCGAGCAGCAGGCCCGACTCTTGCTGCAGTGGATCTGCTCAGGCAAACGGCAGCATCGTGAAGTGCATGCAGCCGCTTGCATCGCTGCTACGATATGTCGGTTGGTAACTTAATTACATCGCATCGCCATGGCCACTCGCAACGCCAGCAAAGCCGCCCCGGCCCGATCGACCCGCGCAGACGCGAAAAAGGCGACCAACGCCGCAATCGCCGACGCGGCTGACAAAAACAAGCGCCTGGTCGACGATATCCGGCTGCTCGGTCGCATTCTGGGCGACGTGATCCGGGAACAGGAAGGCCAGGCCGCCTTCGATCTGGTCGAACGGGTGCGCCAGTTGTCGGTGGCGTACCGGTTGAAAAGCGATGCACAGGCCGGCCGCGCGCTCGATCGCCTGTTGAAGAATCTGAGCGGCGACCAGACCGTCAGCGTGATCCGCGCCTTCAGCTACTTTTCGCACCTGGCCAATATCGCCGAAGACCGCCATCATGTGCGGCGCCGCGTCCATCACGAGCGCCAGGGAAATCTGCAGGAGGGTTCGATGGCGAAAACCCTCGAGCGGCTGGCCGCTGCGGGTATCCGTGGCGCTGACATCGCGAAAACCTTGGCGCGCGCCTACATTGCGCCGGTTCTGACCGCGCACCCGACCGAAGTGCAACGCAAGAGCATTCTGGACGCCGAGCGCGCGATTGCAGAGATGGTCGAGCAACGCGACGAATTGCCCAGCGAGCGCGAGCAGGCAGCCAATGAGGCACTGATCCGCGCGCGTGTTACGCAGCTTTGGCAGACGCGCATGTTGCGCACCTCGAAATTGACCGTGGCCGACGAGATCGAGAATGCGCTGTCGTTCTACCGCTCCACATTCCTGCGCCAGATTCCGCGCATGTACCGCGACCTGGAAGCCGCCCTGCCCGGCCATCCGATTGCCAGCTTTTTCCGGATGGGCAACTGGATTGGCGGAGACCGCGACGGCAATCCGAATGTCTCGGCCGAAACGCTGGAGATGGCGCTCGCCAGACAATGCGAAACGGTGCTTCGGTTTTATCTGACCGAGGTGCATGAACTGGGCGCGGAGTTGTCGATTTCAGCCACATTGGTGACCATCACGCCCGAAATGCAGACGCTGGCAGATGCCTCGCCCGACCACAGCGGCCACCGCAGCGACGAGCCGTATCGCCGCGCGCTGATCGGCATGTATGCCCGGCTGGCCACCACCTTGCACGAATTTACCGGCACCGAAGCGCTGCGCCATGCGGTGGCACCGCAAAATGCCTACGTCAGCGCCGACCAGATGTTGGCCGACCTGCAGGTGATCGAGGATTCGCTGCTCGCCAACCATGCCGGTGCACTGATCGAGCCGCGGCTGCGCCCGTTGAAACGTGCCTTGCAGGTGTTCGGCTTCCATCTGGCCACCGTCGATCTGCGCCAGAGCTCGGACAAACACGAACTGGTGGTTGCAGAACTGTTGCGTACGGCCAGGCTGGAGGCTGACTACAGCGCGCTCGACGAAGCCGGCAAACGCCATCTGCTGCTCGGCCTGCTGAACGATGCGCGGCCGCTGCGGGTGTTCGGCGCGACGTACAGCGACCATACGCTGCACGAACTGAAGATCTTCGAGGCCGCCGGGCGCATGCTGGCGCGTTATGGGCGCGAGGCGTTGCGCCACTACATCATCTCGCACACCGAGTCAGTCAGCGATCTGCTGGAAGTGCAACTGCTGTTGAAGGAAACCGGCGTGTTGCGCGGCACGCTGGACGGCACCGGCGATGCGGCAGCTGTTGGTTCGTTGATCGTGGTGCCGCTGTTCGAGACGATCGGCGATCTGCGGCAGGCGGCACCGATCATGCGCGAGTATTTCGCGCTGCCAGGTATCGCCGAGTTGCTGCAGCGCTCGGGGTCCGAGCAGGACATCATGCTCGGCTACAGCGACAGCAACAAGGATGGCGGCATTTTCACCAGCAACTGGGAACTGTATTGCGCCGAGATCGCACTTGCCGAGTTGTTCGGAAGCCTCGGCAAGAGCCGTGGCATCACCTTGCGCCTGTTCCACGGCCGCGGCGGCACGGTCGGGCGCGGCGGCGGTCCGAGCTATCAGGCCATCCTGGCGCAGCCGCCGGGCACCGTCAACGGTCAGATCCGGCTGACCGAGCAGGGTGAGGTGATCGCGTCCAAATACTCGCACCCTGAAATCGGCCGGCGTAACCTGGAAACGCTGATTGCGGCAACCCTCGAAGCGACGCTGCTGCATCCGACCAAGAGCGCGCCAGCCAGCTTCCTCGAAGCCGCCTCGGCGATCAGCGCGGCCAGCTTCGCGGCGTATCGCAAGCTGGTGTACGAGACACCTGGTTTTACCGACTATTTTTTCAGTGCCACGCCGATTCGCGAGATTGCCGAACTGAACCTCGGTTCGCGTCCGGCATCGCGCAAGCCGACGCGCGCCATCGAAGACCTGCGCGCCATTCCCTGGAGCTTCAGCTGGGGCCAATGCCGGATCGCGTTGCCCGGCTGGTGCGGCTTCGGTTCGGCAATCGAAGAGTTCCTCGGCAAGGATGCCGGCTTGCGCGAACAGCGGCTGGCCTTGCTGCAACGCATGCACAAGCAATGGCCGTTTTTCAGCACCTTGATGTCGAACCTGGACATGGTGATCGCGAAGAGTGATTTTGCGATCGCAGCACGCTATGTGGAACTGGTTCCGGACAAGAAGCTAGGCAAGAAGATCTTCGGCCTGATCAGGGCCGAGTGGGAGCGTACGAACGACGCACTCAGCCTGATCACCGGCAGCGAGCAGCGGCTGGCATCGAACCCGTCGCTGGCCCGCTCGATCGAACACCGTTTTCCCTACCTCGATCCGCTGAACCACCTTCAGGTCGAATTGTTGCGGCGCTACCGCGGCCATGTCGGCGAGCACGATCAGGACGATCCGGCATTCGCCCGGGTGCACCGAGGCATCCATATCTCGATCAATGGCATTGCCGCAGGGTTGCGCAATACCGGTTGAGTGCGCGGCCTTCTCAGACCCGTCTTGCGCGAATGGTGTAGTCCCCGACGCCGCTGCTGCGGCTGAAGTGGCGCACCTGCACGAAATATTTGCCAGGCACCAGCGCTCCGGCAATGCGCGCGTTGAAACCGACTCCGCTGTCGTCGTCCTCGGCGATCACATCGGTTTCGCTGTCCGGGCCGAACAGCTTCATCACCAGGTTGGTTGGCCCCTTGGTATCGATCACATATTGGCCGCCTTCGGTGACCGTGAACTGGAACAGGTCTTCTTCGCCGGGCTGGC
>JBDTQC010000151.1:0-7452 GCA_039932405.1 Ideonella sp. | reverse complement strand
CCGCAGCCGCCAGCCATGTTGCTGCAACGCGGCCAAGGTGGCGCCACGCGCCACCGCACTCACCTCGCATCCGCCAGCGATCGCCAGCCGGGTGCCGATCAGGCCACCGATCGCGCCGGCGCCATAGATGCAGACCTTCATCGGTTTCCCTCCGTCGCTGATCGCTTGAACATCACTGCAATACGATGTCGCCGTCGAACTTGACTTCGACGCTCAACGCAGCGATCTGCAATGTCATCGTGGCTACCAGCGTCTCGCTGCCGTTGATCGTGCCGGCGGCCAGCGCTTTTGACACGGCCTGCTCGATTTCGCGTTGCGAGCTGACACCAACCACCTTGAGAAATTTGCGAATGCTGATGTTGAATGTTTCCTCGTCCATCACGGGCTCCAGTTGTCGTTACAGGTCGAATCTACTCCACCGCGCAGCTGGCGATCGGCGGTCGACGATCGTGACATCGTTGTGGCATGCTCGAAGCAACCACCCAACGACATGAACATCGCCGTCTGGCTAGCGCGCACTGCGCAGGTGCATCCAGGTCGCCCGGCCATCGCAGCCGGCGATGGCGTCTGGGCAACTTACGAGCGTTTCGCCGAATCCGCGGCGCGCACCGCCGGCTGGCTGCAGGCGCAGGGGTTTGGCGCAGGTGATCGAATCGCGCTGTTCATGGCCAACCAGCCCGTGTACCTGCCATTGATGTGGGGAACCTGGTGGATGGGCGGTGTGGTGGTGCCGATCAACGCCAAGCTGCACGCCCGCGAAACGGCCTGGATCGCTGGCCATTGCGGCTGCCGAATGGTGCTGACCGACGCCGAGCGAGGTGACACACTGATGGCGGCGTTGAACGATGGCGGGCAATCAGTGGCCATGGTGTCCGAATTCGATTTCATCGACGACGCGTCGATCGCGCGGCCGGAGATCGTCGACCGCACTGAAGACGACGCCGCCTGGTTGTTCTACACCAGCGGCACGACCGGGCGGCCCAAAGGCGTCAGCCTGGCGGCGCGTCAGTTGCGGTGGTGCGCGGTCGCCTATCTGGCCTCGGTGCAAACGGTAGCCCCGGGCGACGTGATGCTGCACCCTGCCCCGCTGTCACACGGCGGCGGCTTGTACCACCTGCCCTATGTGCTGAACGGCGGCATCAACGTGATTCCGGCCTCCGGCGGGTTCGACGCCGCCGAGTGCCTCGATCTGGCCGCCCACTGGCGCAATGCGTCGTTTTTCGCCGCACCGACGATGGTGCGCCGGGTTGTCGACGCGGCGCGCTTGCGCGGCACATCCGAAGGTCTCGCCACGATCTGCTACGGCGGCGGGCCGATGTACCTGGCCGATATCGAGGACGCCCTCGCCGTCGTCGGACCGCATTTCGCGCAGATCTACGGCCAAGGCGAATGCCCGATGACGATCACGGTGCTGACGCGTGCGGTCATCAATGATCGGGCGCAGCCACGCCATCGGGAGCGGCTCGCCTCGGTCGGCATCGCACAATCGATGGTCGAAGTCTCGATCCGGGACGCGGACGGCAATCTCTGCCGCGCCGGCACAAGCGGCGAAGTCTGCGTGCGCGGCGATGTGGTGATGCTCGGCTACTGGGGCGATGCAGCAGCCACCGCCGCGGCCATCCGCGATGGCTGGCTCTGGACCGGCGACATCGGCCGCCTCGACGACGACGGTTTTCTCACGCTGCTGGATCGCAGCAAGGACCTGGTTGTCAGCGGGGGCAGCAACATCTACCCGCGCGAGGTCGAAGAGGCCTTGCTGAACCATCCCGATGTCGTCGAGGTGTCGGTGATCGGACGGCCCGATGCGCAATGGGGCGAACTCGTGATTGCCTATGTCGTGACCCGAAGCTGCGTCGACGCAGCGGATCTGGATGCCTTCTGCCTGCAACACATCGCCCGTTTCAAGCGGCCGCGCCACTACCGCTTCGTGGACGAGTTGCCGAAGAACAACTACGGCAAGGTGTTGAAGACAGCGCTGCGTGAAATCGACGCTCGCAACAGCGCCTCGGAGGTCTGAATGCGTGCATGCATGGTGGTTCGGCGCGCCGATCTGCGCCAGCTCGACTGGATCGATCAACCGGCCCTGGGGCTGGGCAGCGGACAACTCAGGCTGCGGGTCGACAGCTTTGCGCTGACCGCAAACAACATCACCTATGCCGCATTCGGCGACGCGATGAACTACTGGGACTTCTTCCCGACTGGCGACGCATCGACCGGCTGCATCCCGGTCTGGGGTTTTGCAGACGTGCTCGAGTCGAATGCGGAGGGCATCGATCCTGGCGAACGGCTCTACGGCTACTGGCCGATTGCCGAAACGGTGATTCTCGAACCCGCACGCGTCACCGCAACCGCTTTCTTCGACGGCGCGGCGCACCGGCGCGAGCTGCACGCGGTCTACAACCAGTACCTTCGCACCCGCGCCGATCCGGCCTGCGACGCCAGGCTCGAAGCCCAGCAGGCGCTGTTGCGCCCATTGTTCACCACTTCGTTCCTGATCGACGACTTCCTGGCGAGCGAACAATTTTTCGGTGCCAGCGCCGTGCTGCTGTCGAGTGCATCCAGCAAGACCGCGTATGGCGCGGCGTTCTGCCTGGCGCAGCGGCGTAGTACGGCCGACGCGGTGAAGCTCATCGGATTGACCTCGTCGGCCAACCTGGCATTCACCCGCTCACTGGGTTGTTATGACGAGGTTTTCACATACGACGAGGTGAACAGCCTGGGTGTCGACCGATCCGCGGTCTATGTCGATTTCAGCGGCAACGCTGCGCTTCGCCTGGCGGTTCATCGACGCCTGGCGGATCGGCTCGTCTACAGCTGTTCGGTCGGCGGCACGCATTGGCAAGAACTCGGCGGCGGCCAGGGTCTGCCCGGACCGCGGCCGGTGCTGTTCTTCGCGCCCGCGCGGATCAGGCAACGCGTCACCGATTGGGGACACGATGGGCTGCAGGCGCGGCTCGCGACGGCCTGGGAAGCGTTCATGGAACCGGTCGCGCGCGGCGCCGAACCTTGGCTTCGAGTCCGACGCGGCCATGGTGCGGCTGCGATTGAAACCTGTTACCTCGATCTGTTGAACGGCCGAAGCGATCCGCGCGACGGCCACTTCTTGTCGTTCTAGATTCGGTCCGAACGGATCGCCTGGGGATTGCACGCTTGCACGCCGGGCCTATGATGGACAACGCAGCCCGGCACGAGGTGATGCGGCGGCAAAGGAGGGTGTGATGTTCGGCATTCCGATGCACAAGGTCCTCACGACAATCATGGCTTGCGCCTTGGCCGCGACCATCGCGGCCTGCGGTCAGGCCAGCGAACCGGTCGGTGGCGCGGCTCCACCCCGGCCGGCTGAAGACGTTGCACCCCCGCCACCAATCGCCGGGCATGGGCAGGCCGCTCCTGCGCCGATGCCTGCACCAGCCCCGACACCGGCCTCGCCTGCGGTACCGGCGAGCCCTGCACCCCGCCCGATCGGTCCCACGGCGGCACCGGTTGCCTGTGCCAGCGCGAGGTTGGCGCCCTTTCCATGGCCGAATCCGCCGCAACCGAGCGTGTTCACACAGATCTCGTTCGATCAGCTGTTTCCCGAGGGCGCCGCCAACAAATCGCTGCTCGACGTCGGTCGCAGGCTGAGCGGGGCGATCGCCAGCGCCGGCTATCACCAGTCGACCTACCTTGGCGCCGGTTGCAACGGCTTTGCGATCATCCTGGACCTCGAACACATCGATGCCGATGGCACGCGCAAGCGCGGCGCCGATGGTTTCGCGCCACCCGGTCAGCAGCCCGACTTCAGCCTGGCCAGCTTCCTGGTCCAGCTCTTTCATGCGCCGCCGGGTTACTACCGGCAGATCGTCTTTGTCGTCTCCGACGAAGCACGCGGCGCGGCGGCCGCACCACCAAGCGAAAGTGCGCTGCGCCGGCTGGCCGAAGACGGGGCGTCGGCGTTGCCACCTGCGTACGCGCGGATCCCGCTCGGTTGGCAGTTCAAGGTGATTGCCGCCGTCTACGAGTTTCGCAAGGGAGCGGAGAACGGCGATGCCCAGTTCATCCCGCCAAACGGCCGGCTCGGTGCTGCGGTGCACCTGATCAAGGCCAGGCTGCTGTGAGCGAGCCAGCGCGATGAAGATCTTCCTTTCCTACCGACGTGCCGACAGCCAGACGACGGCGGGCCGGATGGCCCAGTTTCTCGACGCCGTCTCTGTCGTCGACAAGGTATTCCTCGATGTCGACGGCATCGAGGTTGGTGAAAATTTCGAACGCAAGATCGAAACCAGCCTGGCGCAGTCCACGCATGTATTCATCCTGATCGGCGGGCAGTGGACCGGCCCTTCCAACGGCACGGCTACAGCACGGATCTTTGCCGACGACGACGTGGTTCGCCGGGAAACGCGTCTGGCCTTGGCGAGTGGCCGAAAGGTGGTTCCGATCCTGCTCGACGGCACCCGCATGCCGACCCGCAACGAATTGCCGAGCGATCTGGCCGAGTTGCCGAAGATCAATGGCTTCGCGTTGCGCAGCGCGCAGTTCGACGAAGACATGGACGATCTGCTCGACGACCTGGTCACCGGCAAGCGTGGCCGCGGTTCGCGCTGGCGTCAGGCGCCGCTGACGGCCGCGGGCGTTTTGCTGCGGGCAATCGGTGGGGCCGTCTGCGGCTTGCTGCTGCTACTGCTCGTCGCTTTGCTGAATCGCGTGTTCAACGACGCGTGCCCGGCCCTCGACTGCGCGTTGGGTACGATGCTGGGCAGCACCGATGGCGCCGACGCGCTGGGCCTGTTGTGGACAATCGCCATCCTGATGGCCGCAATCGGAGCCATCGCCCCGTTCATTCCACGCCTGCTGCGGCAAAGCCGCTGACGAGTCGGCCACCTCCGGCCAGAATTCCCGACCCCCTTACCCTGAACGAAAGACTTGCCATGACCATTCAACGCACGCAGGTCCTGATCATCGGCGCGGGGCCTTCGGGTCTGTTGCTGGGCCAACTGCTGCAGCGTGCCGGCATCGACAACCTGATCCTCGAGCGTCAGAACGGCGACTACGTGCTGGGCCGGATCCGCGCCGGTGTGCTCGAGCAAACCACCTGCGATCTGCTCGACCAGGCCGGGGTCGGCACCCGCATGCATGCCGAAGGCCTGCCACACAATGGTTTCGAGTTGTGTTTCGGCGGTGGCCGCCACCGCATCGACATGGCCGGGCTCACTGGTGGCAAACATGTCGTCGTCTATGGCCAGACCGAAGTGACACGCGATCTGATGGCGGCCCGCGTCGCAGCCGGCGGCAAGACGATCTACAACGCCTCCGACGTCGCCATCCACGACTACGACAGCGACAAGCCGCGCGTCACCTATACCCACGCTGGAGAGGCGCAGGAAGTCCGTTGCGACTTCATCGCCGGATGCGACGGCTATCACGGCATCAGCCGCGCCAGCGTACCGCCAGCCGCACTGTCGATCTACGAGAAGGTGTACCAGTTCGGCTGGCTCGGGGTGCTGGCCGATACGCCGCCGGTCGGCCACGAGTTGATCTATTCCAACCACGAGCGCGGCTTCGCCTTGTGTTCGATGCGCTCGCACACCCGGACCCGCTATTACGTGCAATGCTCGCTGAAGGACAAGGTCGAGGACTGGAGCGACGACGCGTTCTGGGACGAATTGCGCCGCCGGCTCGACCCGCAAACCGCCGAAGCCCTGATCACCGGCCCATCGATCGAAAAAAGCATTGCGCCACTGCGCAGCTTTGTGGCCGAGCCGATGCGCTTTGGCCGGCTGTTCCTGGCCGGCGATGCTGCGCACATCGTGCCACCGACCGGCGCCAAGGGTCTGAATCTGGCCGCATCGGATGTGCGCTTCCTGTCGAACGCCTTGATCGAACACTACCAGGAGCGCAGCGATGCCGGCATCGATCACTACTCGGCCCGCTGCCTGGCACGGATCTGGAAGGCCGAGCGATTTTCCTGGTGGTTTACCGGCTTGATGCACAAGTTCCCGGAAACCGGTGGAATCGGCCAGAAGCTCCAGCGCGCCGAACTCGACTACCTGGTCAGCTCGAAAGCCGCCTCCATGACCATGGCGGAAAATTACGTCGGCCTGCCTTTCGACGACGCTTGAGCATTGCCGCGCGAATGGAAAATCTCGATGTAATGGTCTTGCGCACGCTGCGAAACTGGCGGCTGGCGTCCAAACGTGCGTTGCTGGCCACGGTGGTACGAACCTGGGGTTCCTCGCCAAGGCCGATCGGCTCGATCATGGCGCTGTGCGAGGACGGTTCGGTGGTGGGTTCGGTGTCGGGCGGCTGCATCGAAGACGACCTGGTGTATCGGTTCAGCAAGGCCTATGCGGATTCACCGCAAGCCACTGCCGATGGTGAGTCACGCGACATCCCGACCGGCCCGCCACGCCTTGTCAAATACGGCGTGACGGCCGACGAAGCGCACCGATTCGGCCTGCCTTGCGGTGGTACGTTGGAACTGCTGCTCGAGTTTGATCCGGACATCACCCAGCTCGAACGCATGCTCGAGTGGCTGGACCAAGGCCGCCTGGTCAAACGCACGGTCACGCTCGCCGACGGCGCAGTTGAACTGGCACTATGCGAGAAACCCACCGAGTTGACACTGACCGCTGAGGCGCTTGGCAATGTGTTCGGGCCCGAGTACCGGCTGCTGATCGTCGGCGCCGGACAGCTCAGCGAATACCTGGCTGTGATGGCCTTGTTCAACGGTTTCGCGGTCACGGTGTGCGACCCGCGCGAAGAATATGTCGGCAACTGGTCGGTGGCCCATGTCGAACTGTTGCGCGACATGCCCGACGATGTCGTGCTGGCCTTCAAGCCCGACCGCCGCTGTGCGATCGTCGCCTTGACCCACGACCCGAAGATCGACGACCTGGCACTGCTAGAAGCGCTGAAGACCGACGCCTTCTATATCGGCGCAATCGGTTCGCGGCGCAACAACCAGTCGCGCCGCGCGCGCCTGATCGAGCACTTCGATGCGACCGAAACCAGCTTGCAGAAGCTGCGCGGCCCGATCGGCATCTACATCGGCAGCAAGACGCCACCGGAGATTGCAGTCAGCGTGATGGCCGAGATTCTCGCGGTAAAAAATGGCGTGGCGCTGAAGAAGGAGATCCAGGTCGGGCCGGCCAAGGACCAGTTGACGGTCGAGCGGCCGACCCGGGCAATCTGAGCGCCAATCACGCCATCCACCAGACTTCCCGCATGTTGCGTAGATTGCGAATCAGCGCCATCTGGAGGTCGGCCGGCGCGATCCAGAAATCGCGCAGGGCCTCGATGCAGGCGTTGACACCGGCAATCACCCGATCCACCAGCACGGGAATGGGTTCACCGTCACCGGAATCGATGACGCCCCGTCGCCAGCAGCCTCAGAACGCCGCCACCAGATTGATCCGCAGCGAGCGTGATTCGATCGGATGGAAGTGCACATCCTCGACTGGCGCCGCTTCGCCC
>JBDTQC010000150.1:0-7471 GCA_039932405.1 Ideonella sp. | reverse complement strand
GTGTTGTCTTCCGCATGCAGGATCGCCGGGCGGTGATGTCGAGCTTGCACGCCGAACGCGCCGGGCCGGTACGCGCGGGTGAAATCCTCACACCAAGCGGCGTGCGCGTGCTCAACCCCGACCATGTGATTGCCGAGCTCGCGCCAGGCGCCCGGCTGGACATGCAGATCAAGCTCGAACTCGGCCGTGGCTACCTGGCAGGGTAGCTGCGCCGCTATCCTGGTGAACCCGTGATCGGTGGCTCGACCATTCGCCTGGATGCATCCTTCTCCCCCGTGCGCAGGATGACCTGGGCGGTCGAGCACACCCGGGTGGAACATCGCACCGATCTGGATCGCCTGTTAATGGATATCGAGACCGACGGATCCATCAGTCCGGCCGAGGCGCTTCGGCAGGGTGCCGACCTGCTGCGAGATCACCTTGATCCATTCGTCGTCCGCGATCCGCAAGCCGATGCGGTTCCCGCTGCAGCCGCTTTGGCTGCGCGGGATCGAGCACACGAACTGGCAGGTTTGATGCGGTCCGTCGACGAGCTGGAATTGACGGTGCGGTCGTCCAACTGCCTGAAGGCCGAGAACATCTACCTGGTGGGTGATCTGATCCTGCGCAGCGAGACGCAACTGCTGCGCGCGCCCAACCTTGGCCGCAAGAGCCTCAACGAGATCAAGGACGCGCTGGCAGCGCGTGGCTTGATGCTCGGCACAGCGCTGCAGGGCTGGCCACCAGGATCCAGCGGCCTCACTCATTAGGGCTTCGAGCTTGCCGGGTGCCTGAAGCTGATCGTCAGTCGCCTTCGGTCGCCGGGCCGGGCCGGCTGCGCGAGGCGTCCCGGGCGATCCCCAGCGCCGCCAAGGTCTCGAGGTGCCGAGCCAGCAGATAGGCCTCGGCGGCGCGCACGGTGGGAATGCGCGGGCGCCGCACACCGCGGGATTCCTCGACGCCGCCGCCCAGACAGCTGCTGTCGTCGAACAGGTCGAAGCCGGTCTTCTCGATGGTCACCGGCGGATGGGCACCGTTCGGGCACGGCGTGAAGCAGGGAAAGCGGGCCGGCCGTGCAGTGAAGCACTGCCGGCCCACCGTGACGGCAACCTCGGCCATCAGAGGCTGCGGCAGTGGCAACGATCCGGGCCGGGATGCCACCGCGCCGGCCCGACCGCGCCGATGAAAATCGGCCCACTGCGCGCGCACCTGCGTCACGTGGGGGCACTCGCGCTCCGCGCAGGTCAGGCGCAGCAACACCGCCAGCTCGACCCGGATGTCATCGCACCAGAACTGTTCGCGCCGCCGGCCCTGCGTGTCGATGCGCGCGGCAGCGGCGACGTGGTGCACACCCTCCGGCATGGTCACCACCGAAGCAAGCTTGGAGCGCGTTCCTACGGGGGCTTGCGGCGGCACTTGGCGTCTGACTTCGTCAAGCAACTGTGGGACGTTCATGGTGCGGGCTCCGTGATGGTGCGATCGAGCGCCACACGATGCAGCGCGGCGCAGTGGCCGTCAATCGAATGTGGAGGCGCCGCCACAGGCCATCGCTTGCACTCCGGGTCCCCGGGTGCTAGCTAACCCAGACGCTGATGCGGCCTGGAGTTGACCGCTGGCGGGTCATACTCCCGTCTTGCAGGCGCAGCCCGCAACGTCATCAACATCAACGACCATGAGTTCGTCTTCGTGGAAATCGAACTCAAGTAAAACAAAGTGGCCCATTCGGGGCTGCCGAACAATGATGCTTCTCAAACAAGTCAGATATGCCGCGACTGTGGCGGTGATTGCGTTGACGGCTACGGCGGCGTCGGCGGCCAACTCCGCACTATCGGGAGCGCTTTGCGAAGTTCTCAAGAAGCTTCTGCCTGAGGTTCGGACCTACAAGCCAGAAGGTGCCCAAGCTCAGTTGGTCATGACTATCGCTGACAAGTTCAATTACGATCCAGCCAAACTCCAACAGGTTCAAACCGAAATCGATCAAGCTACTTCAGCCAGTTGTCCCAAGGAGCGCGAGGCGTATTTGTCCGTTCTCAAGATGAAATCTCTTGCCGAGGCGGTACGTTGAACAGCCGCCGGCACATTTGCATCAAATGGAGGACTAGACTGGCTCAGCCGCCTTGGCTTGTCATTGGGAGTGCGCAGTGAGCATCATCTGGTTTCTGGTTGTAGGCATTGTGGCTGGCTGGTTGGCTGGCACCTTGGTCAAGGGTGGTGGCTTCGGTCTGGTCGGTGATCTGGTCGTCGGCATCGTCGGCGCATTTCTTGGTGGCTTTCTGTTCAGCTCCTTCGGCGTCTCGCTGGGCGGCGGCCTGATTGGCAGCATCGTCGTGGCGACCATCGGTGCTGTCGTTCTGCTTTTCATCGTTCGCTTGATCAAGCGCGCATAGCGGCCTGGCGTTTGCATCGAATCGGATCGCGCCGGCGTGAGGTTCACGCGTTCATTGAATTCTGGGCCGGATCCGTCAGGCTGGCGCTGGCCGCTCAGCGTTGCATGCCAGCTTCTGCAGCAGGAGAACACCGCATGTTGACTCCGCCGGGTTTCAATACCGTTACGCCGTACTTCTTCATGTCCGATGCGGCAGGCTTCCTCAATTTCCTGGTTGACGGGCTCGGTGGAACAGAAATTGGACGACACCTGAACGGCGATCGGATCGCCAACGCGCAGGTACGGCTTGGAACGTCCACGGTCATGGTCAGTGAGGCATCCGAAGCTTACCCGGCCATGCCAGCTTCGTACTACCTCTACGTCGAGAACGCCGATGAAGCAATGAACAGGGCAATCAGTGCCGGTGCATCGCAGATAATGGCCGTCGCAGACATGCCCTACGGTGATCGCCAAGGCGGTGTGCAAGACAAACACGGAAACATCTGGTGGCTCTCCCAGCGATTGGTCGCCGGGCCGTACTGAACTGCAGGCCGGCCATCATCCAGTGCCCCCCGATGCCTTGCCAAACCGGAGCGCTGACGACAGCCGTCGTTGGCAGCTTGGGCAAAAGCTTTTGCGCCGCCTGACATGAATCTCTCGGCTTCCACCGTTGCATCACTTTTTGTCGCGGGCATCTGTTGCGCCTGCGCGCCGCTCCCGATGTCGATCTACGTCGCTGATGCGCCGAAGTCGAATCTTGTCTACTCGTCATGCTCATTCAACACCCACGTTCCCATGGCGGTCAGATTGACGGCCGGGCCGGTATTGGCGACGCTGTCGCTTTCAAAGCATGACGGTCGGCCGTACGTCCAACTTCAGCTGGACGTACCGGAAGGGGTGACATGGGTGTTTGACGACGATACGGTCCAAATCACAACCGCTAACCCGGTGACCATGAGCCATGCCCGCTTTCCCAGCGTCAGCCTCGTGGACGCACCGATCCTGAACAGCTACAGCAGCGTAGCTGCAGCTCAGAGTCGTCAGGTTCCAGTTCGATCACCGTTGGTGGGAGGGCGGCTGCAGATCGGGGCTACGACTTCGGATCGTCACTTCTGGCTGGCGGCCTACGTCGATACTGCCTCGGCCAAGGAGGTTGTGGTCGCGCTTCCAGGCTTCCGCGTCAACGGCGTGTCCACCACGCTGGCGCCAGTGCGCTTCAGAGCCGAGACAGTTCTTGCTATCGCGCTCATGAACTGCTGAAACAGGTTGCGAAAGCGCGGCCTGCGCAGACTGCTGCAAGGACGGCGGCGCTGTACACGTCACGGCGCTGTGGTGAGTGGAGGCCATCAGTCGTGCTTTTCCGAAACTAGCGCGCAAACAACGCTGACCCCTGACGCTCTGCGGGCAGTCACGGTGCTTGCTGCGCGACAAGTTGTCGCCAAAGCGCGGGGAAACGGGCGCACTTCTGGCGCATGCACTTGACAAGTTGTCCGAGCGCTTGTCATGCAGCCTGTGTAAACAGCTTCATAGGGAACATCACCCATTGGCGGGGTGCAGCGATATGGGCGCCAATAGACCCAAGCTCTGCCGTGAAGCAGGCCAACGTCAGTCGGGCACATCGCCCTGGGGGGTTGCATCAATGGACATGAACCGGAGGCATTTTTTCCGGGTGAGCGGTGCGGGGCTGGTCGGATCCAGTCTAGTGGCCTTGGGCTTCTCGCCTACGGCCGCACTGGCCGAGACGCGCACTTTCAAGCTCTCGCGCACCACGGAAACACGCAGCATCTGCCCGTACTGCTCGGTCAGTTGCGGAATGATCATGTACACGCTCGGCGACAAGGCGAAGAACGTCAAATCGACCGTCGTCCACGTCGAGGGCGACCCGGACAACCCGGTCAATCGCGGCACCTTGTGTCCCAAAGGCGCGGGCGTCATCGACATGATCCAGTCGCCTAACCGCGTCAAGTATCCGCAGGTGCGTGAACCCGGCACCGACCAGTGGAAGCGGATCAGCTGGAACGACGCGCTCGACCGCGTGGCCAAGCTCATGAAGGCCGACCGCGACGCCAACCTGGTCAAGACCAATGATCAGGGCGTCACCGTCAACCGCTGGAACAGCACAGGTTTTCTGATCTGCAGTTCATCGTCAAACGAAACAGGCTACCTGACCGTCAAGGTTGCGCGTGGCCTGGGAATGGTTGCCATCGATACACAAGCAGCCGTTTGACACGCACCGACGGTGTCCAGTCTGGGCCCGACTTTCGGTCGCGGAGCGATGACGAATTCTTGGACTGATATCAAGAATACCGATCTCGTTCTCGTCATGGGCGGCAATGCCGCGGAAGCACACCCCTGCGGGTTCAAGTGGGCGGTGGAGGCCATGCAAAAGCGCAAGGCCAAGTTGATGGTGGTCGACCCGCGTTTCACACGCTCAGCCGCACTGGCCGACATCTACGCGCCGATTCGCGTGGGCACCGACATCGCCTTCCTGGGTGGGGTCATCAACTACCTGCTCACGAACGACAAGATCCATCATGACTACGTCAAGATCCACACCGACTCGACCTTCCTGCTGAAGCCCGATTTCAAGTACGACAACGGCTTCTTCTCCGGCTACGACGAGGACAAGCGCAAGTACGACAAGTCGACCTGGGGCTATCAGCTTGGTGCCGATGGCTACGTGATGGTCGACGAGACCATGCAGGATCCGCTGTGCGTGCTGCAACAGCTGAAAAAGCACTACAGCCGCTATACGCCCGAACTGGTGAGCAAGATCACCGGCACGCCGCAGGCCCAGTTCCTGAAGGTGGCCGAGCAGATGGCCGCCACCTCGGCGCCCGACAAGGTGATGACGATCCTGTATGCGCTGGGTTGGACACAGCACAGCGTGGGTTCGCAAAACATCCGCACCATGGCGATGATCCAGCTGCTGCTGGGCAACATCGGTCGCCCCGGCGGCGGTGTCAATGCGCTGCGCGGGCATTCCAACGTGCAGGGCATCACCGACATGTGCGCTTACAGCGAGATGCTGTCGGGCTACATGGCGGCGCCGCTCGACAGCGACCCGGTGCGTGCGGACTACCTCAAGCGCCTGTCACCGAAGCCGCTGCGGCCCAACCAGATGAGTTACTGGCAGAACTTCCCGAAGTTCCACACCAGCCTCATGAAGTCGTATTACGGCGCGGCGGCCACGGCAGAAAACGACTACGCGTACGACTGGATTCCCAAGCGCGAAACGTCCTACGATGCCCTCGCCATCTTCGAGCGCATGCACATGGGCAAGGTCAACGGCTTCCTTTGCCAGGGCTTCAACCCGCTGGGTTCATTCCCGAACAAAAAGAAGATCTCGTCGGCCATGGCCAAGCTGAAGTTTCTGGTGGTGATTGATCCGCTCGAGACCGAAACAAGCGAGTTCTGGAAGAACTTCGGTCCGATGAACGACGTCGACCCGAAGGCCATTCAGACCGAGGTGTTCCGCTTCCCGAGCAGTTGCTTCGCCGAGGAAACCGGCAGCCTCACCAACTCCAGCCGCGTGGCGATCTGGAAAGAAGCGGCGTTGCCGCCGCCGGGCGAGGCCATGCTGGACACTGAAATCATGGCGCGCCTGTTCATGAAGATCCGGGCGTTGTACGCCAAGAACGGCGGCACGCTACCCGAGCCAGTGGCGGCACTCGCGTGGCCCTATCGAAACGCCAACGACCCCACGCCGCACGAATTGCTGCGCGAGATCTCCGGCACCGCCATCACCGACCTGTTGGGACCGGTGGATCCGAAGAACCCGGGCGCGCCACCGCCGGTGCTGGTGAAGGCCGGCGAACAGGTGTCGGGTTTCGGCCTGCTGCGCGACGACGGCAGCACCAGCTGCGGCAACTGGCTGTACTCGGGCGCCTGGAGCCAGGCTGGCAACCTCACGGCGCGCCGTGACCTGTCTGATCCGTCGGGGCTGGGTGTCTTCGGAAACTTCGGATTCTCTTGGCCGGCCAACCGACGCATTCTCTATAACCGCGCGAGTGCCGACAAGGACGGCAAGCCCTGGGAATCGGAACGCAAGTACATGTCCTGGAACGGCAAGGCCTGGGTCGGCCCGGACGTGCCCGACATGCGCCCGAATGCCGCGCCCGAAGAAGGCGTCGGCGCCTTCATCATGACGCCCGAAGGCGTGGCTCGGCTGCACGCAGTGGGCATGGCCGAAGGGCCTTTCCCCGAGCACTACGAGCCCTTCGAAACGCCGGTGGGCGTGAACCTGATGTGCCCGGACAACCCCAAGGCCATCAGCAATCCCGCATCGCGTGTTTACAAGGGAGACATGGAAGCATTCGGCAAGAAGGAGGATTTCCCGTATGCGGCCACGACCTACCGCCTGACCGAGCACTTCCACTTCTGGACCAAACACTCCAGGGTCAACGCGGCCATGCAACCGCAGGCCTTCGTCGAGATCGGCGAAGAACTGGCCAAGGAGAAAGGCATCGTGAAGGGCAACATGGTCAAGGTGCGCAGCAATCGAGGGGAGGTGGTTGCGGTCGCCGTGGTCACCAAGCGGATCAGGGCGCTCGACGTGAACGGCAAGAAGGTTCACCAGATCGGCATCCCGATCCACTGGGGCTTCAAGGGTTTGACGCACAACGGCTATTTGGCCAATGCCCTGACACCGTACGTCGGCGATGCCAATTGCCAGACGCCGGAGTTCAAGGCCTTCCTCGTCAACATCGAAAAGGTGGCCTGACATGGCAAGTTTGCAATCCCTGGACGTCCTGGAACGCTCCGCAACCACCACGGCCACCCCGCAGGTGCGCACAGCCGCTCCGCAGGTCGCCAAGCTGATCGACGAGTCCAAGTGCATCGGCTGCAAGGCCTGCCAGGTCGCGTGCATGACATGGAACGACTTGCGCGAGGAGATCGGCACCAACGTCGGTGTCTACGACAACCCGAGCGACCTCACGCCGACTTCCTGGACGGTGATGAAGTTCTTCGAGGTCGAGCCCGAGGAAGGCAATCTCGAGTGGCTGATCCGCAAGGACGGCTGCATGCACTGCGAGGACCCGGGCTGCCTGAAGGCCTGCCCGGCACCCGGCGCGATCGTCAAGTACGCCAACGGCATCGTCGACTTCATCAGCGAGAACTGCATCG
>JBDTQC010000149.1:0-7499 GCA_039932405.1 Ideonella sp. | reverse complement strand
CGCCAAACCGAACGGTTTGTCGTGATGTTGTCGGTGGCTGCGGCTTGCTGGACAGTCGGCACCGCGTTGTGGACCGCTGGGAACGCAATCCATGAGGTCGTGGTGTGGTGGCTGGGTTTCCTGGTCCTGACGATCGCCGGCGAGTGCCTTGAACTGTCGTGCTTCATGCCGCAGTAGAAGGCCGCATTGCGCTGGTTTGTCGTCATTGCCAGCGAGTTGCTGGTGCTGCTGTTGGCAAGTTCTCTGGCGGACGATGCTCGCGAGTTGGGGATTCGCGGCTTCGGCGTCGCGTTGTTGGCGCGGGCCGCCTGGCTGCCACCCGCTGTTCTACGGCCCGTTGATTCTGCTGCACGGCTCGCTGGGCCTGCGCGTGGGTGCTATCGGGACGACACTCGCCGCGTCGAGACCTTCGCGCCATTCACAAGATGCCTGTGACGTGTCAGGCTCGTACACTCGGTTGACCAACGCTTGCCATTGCTTGCCCATGTCCCTGAAGATTCGCGATGTTGCCACCAGCCTGCTGTTCCCGGAAGGACCAGTGGCGATGGCTGACGGGTCGGTGCTGCTGGTCGAGATCGAGGGTGGCACGCTGACCCGGGTGGCAGCCAGCGGCGAGGTCCAGCGGATTGCTGAACTCGGCGGCGGTCCCAACGGGCTGGCAATCGGCCCGGACGGCGCGGCTTATGTCTGCAACAACGGCGGCATGTTCTTTTCGTCGGCCGACGACGGTACGCGCCGCCCGGGCCATCAACCCGACGACTACAGCGGCGGCCGGATCGAGCGGGTCGACCTGCGAACGGGTCGAGTGGAGCGGTTGGTGGAGCAGGTCGAAGGGGTTGCCCTGCGTGGCCCGAACGACATCGTATTCGACGCCGCGGGTGGTTGCTATTTCACCGATCTCGGCAAGGTGAGGCCCGACGAGATCGACCGTGGCGGCGTGTTCTACCTGCCGGCCGGTGCGGGGTCGGCGCAGCGGGTGGCGTACCCGGCGATGACGCCGAACGGCGTCGGCTTGTCGCCGGATGGCCGCACGCTGTATTACGCCGAGACCGAGGGCGCGCGCCTGTGGGCCTTCGATGTGCTGGCGCCGGGGGTGGTGCGGCGCGATGCCTGGCCGTCCCCGCACGGCGGAAGGATGGTCGTCGCGTCGCCCGGCGGGCACTACCAGCGCTTCGATTCGATGGCGCTCGATGTACTGGGCAACATCTACATCGGCACGCTGCTGCACGGCGGGATCACCATCGTATCGCCCGACGGCACCGTATGCCGCCACGTCAGCTTGCCCGACCGCTATCCGACCAACCTGTGTTTTGGCGGCCCCGACATGCGTACGCTGTACGTCACGCTGTCGGGCAGCGGCAAGCTGGTGGCGATCGACGACTGGCCGGTGCCTGGCCTGAGGCTTCACCACGCCGCCTGAAGCGTGCCTGACGCAATCGATCAGGCGGTAGCGATCCGTCCCGACAGGCTACCGAGTAGCGTGGTGCGGTACATGCGGCGGATCTCGTTCGGGTCGTAGTCTGCCAGCGCGATGTGCATGGCGCAGCGGTTGTCCCACAGCACCAGATCGGCTGGTCGCCAGACATGCCGGTACACGTTCTCGTGCACCGTGCTCTGCGCATGCAGGTAGTCGAGGATCGGCGCACTTTCCTCCAGCGTCAGGCCTTCGATCGCCACCGTTGTCATTTCGCTCACGTACAGCGCCTTGCGGCCGGTGACATCGTGGGTGCGAACAATCGGCTGCCAGATGGGCGGATTGCGTCGTCGGATGTCGTCGAGTTCGGCTGAGGTGCGTTGCAGCCGGGTCTCGCGGGCTACGCTCATGTCGTGCAGCGCAAAACGTCCGTCCAGCCATTCGCGATACAGCGGCGAGAGTGATTCCCAGGCCCTGTACATGTTGCAGAACATGGTGTCGCCACCCAGCTTCGGCAACTGCTGCGCATGCAACAGGGAGCCCCTGGCCGGTCGTGTGGTGGTGGATAGATCCGAGTGCCACTGGCGTCCTACCGACAGGCGTTTGCCGGTGGCGGCTTCGAGGTTGTTGACCAGCAGGATCTCCGGGTACTCGGGATGCCTGAACTTCGGAATCGCCGCATGGTCGTCGAGTGATCCGAAGT
The DNA here is from genome assembly GCA_039932405.1 of Ideonella sp. Lineage (GTDB taxonomy): Bacteria > Pseudomonadota > Gammaproteobacteria > Burkholderiales > Burkholderiaceae_C > Ideonella_A. The sequence goes on along the minus strand of JBDTQC010000149.1, from coordinate 5,382 downwards.
GGCGGCTGAAGGCGATCTGCTGCAATGGCGCGAGTTGCTGGCCGCGGAACAGCAGGACGAGGTGGTGCGACCAGGCCGCGTGCAGTGCCTCGACGGTGTCAGGATCAAGTGCGGCGCTGAGGTCGAGGCCGACGATCTCGGCGCCGAGCGCCGTGCCGAGCGGATGGACGGTGAATCGCATCGTGAATGACCCTGCAGAAATCAGACGCCGGGAATCCGGTTCGGATCGGCCCAGAACAGCAGACGCCGCTGCAGCCAGTGCATCGATGCGTGCAGCGTGATGCCGATCGTCGACAAGCACACCAGCACGGCGAACACACCGGCGGTGTCGAGGTTGATGTTCATCTGCAAGATCAGGTTGCCCAGCCCGGCGCGCGAGCCGACGAACTCGCCGACGATGGCGCCGAGCAGACTGAAGATCACTGCGATGTGCAGTCCGGCGAAGATCATCGGCAATGCGCTCGGCAGCAGCACCATGCGAAAGATCTGCCAACGCGAGGCGCGCAGTGAGCGCATCAGTTCGACGCGTTGCGGATCGGTCGAACGCAGACCGGTGATCACGTTCACCAGGATCGGAAAAAACGCGACGATGCCCGCCATGATCACCTTGGACGTGATGCCGAAACCGAACCAGATGATGAACAGCGGGGCGATTGCGACCTTCGGCGTGGTCTGTATCGTGATCAGGTAGGGGTAGAGCACCTTCTCGACGAAACGGGACTGCGCAATCAAGCTGCCCAGCACAATGGCCAGTGTCGAAGCCCACAGGAAGCCCAGCAAGGCCTCGGTCAACGTGACCAGCCCGTTGCTGAGGTAGAGCCCGTTGGCGAGGCCGCGCACCAGCGACTGCCAGATTGCCGACGGCGCCGGAACGACATAGGCCGGTACCTCGAACATGCGGATGGCAGCTTCCCACGAGCCCATGATGATCACGAAAAGCAGCGGTACGCACCAGAGCTCGGGGCGCGAGCGCCAGCCGCCCGGCAGTTCGTCGAGGTCGGTATCTGGCGCTGCCATTGCCGACACGGACCGGCTGGCGGGTTGTGGCAGCGCGGAATCGTTGCTCATTCGATGTTTCCTCGTGCCTGGAAGTGGCGGCGGATGCGTTTGGCGTAGACACCGAAGGCGTCGCTGGCCACGATGTCAAGGTTGCGGTCTTCAGGCAGGTCGACGTCGACAATTTCGGCAATCTGGCCCGGTCGGTTCGACAGCACCAGCACCCGGGTACCCAGGAACACTGCCTCGGGAATCGAATGCGTCACGAATACGATCGTCTTGCCGGCTTCGGCCCACAGGCGACGGATTTCGACGTTCATGTTCTCGCGCGTCATCGCATCCAGTGCGCCGAAGGGTTCGTCCATCAGCAGCGTCGAGGGCTCGTGCATCAGCGCGCGCGCAATCGCGACCCGCTGCTGCATGCCGCCCGACAGCTCGGTCGGGTATTTCCCGGCAAAGTCGTGCAAGCCCACCATCGTGAGCAGTTCGAGGGCGCGCTTTCGGCTGGCCGCCTTGTCCTGGCGCTGCACCGCCGCGGGCAGCATCACGTTTTCGACCGCATTGCGCCAGGGCAACAGCACCGGCGACTGGAAAACCACGCCGATGTCCTGCTGCGGCCCCTCGATCGCACGGCCGTCGATCCGGATCGTCCCGGCCGAGCGCTTGATCAGCCCGGCCAGCAGCCTCAGCAGCGTGGATTTGCCGCAGCCCGAGGGCCCGACGATGGTCAGGAATTCGCCACGCCGCACGTCGAGCGTGACCGGGCCGAGTGCGCGCACCCGGCTACCGTCGCGCGAACGATACGATTTCTCGAGCCCGTCGATCTCGATCAGCGTGGGGGCCGGCGCACTGGCGTCGGGCATCGCAGCCGTGGCGGCAATCCGCAGCGCGTTCACTTGACTACCCCGCGTGCTGCGGACTGCGGGATTCGCGCTTGGGAGCGATCCGGCTCGCTCATAGGGCAAGCGTGGCTGGCGCCGCGTCACGGTTCTGGTTGCGCAGGAAGCCCAATCCGCCACCGGCTGCGACGATCTCGAGCAGGAAATCCGCGATCGGCTCGGCCTGGTACTGAGCCTGCGAGCTGAGGTTGTCGATCACGCCGCTGGCGAAATCGACCCGCAGGCGGTCCCCGTCGCCCAAGCCCGCAGCCGCCTCCTGACCGATCTCCAGCACCGGGACGCCGGTGTAGATGGCAAGCCGGAATGGCGGCCGGGCAAGGGTGCAGCTCAGCAGCCCGAGACCCATCTCCTTCATCGCCAGGAAGGGATGAGTGTGTTGGCTGCCATGCGCAAAGCGCCTGCCGGCAACGATCAGATCGCCGGCGCAGGCATCGCGGCTGAATTCAGGCCGAAGTTCGGCCAGCAGGTGTTTGCGCAGCTGCCGCGGGTCGTATTCGTAGACGTGGCGTGCAGAAATCAACTCGTCGCTCGATACATCGTCGCCTAGCTTCCAGCAACGTCCCTCGAAGATCATGGTCATGACGCCTGTACCGCGAGCATTTCGCGCGGGTCCGTGATGTGTCCGGTGATGGCCGATGCGGCCACGGTCAGCGCGCTGGCGAGGTAGATCTTCGCATCCCGGTGGCCCATGCGGCCCGGATCGTTGCGGGTGCTGGTGCTGATGCGCACCTCGCCGGCATCGAGTTGCGCCAGACCGCCGAAGCACGGGCCACAGGTCGGCGCCGACAACTGGGCGCCGGCGCGCATCAACGTGGCCAGGGTGCCGTCACGCATCGCCGCCTCGTAGACCCGACGGGTTGCTGGAATGACCAGCAGTTGCACCGACGGGTCGACGTGTCTGCCGTCCAGCAGTCGGGCCGCCGCCTGCAGTTCGGCCAGCGAGCCCGATGCACAACTGCCGATGTAGGCGTGATCGATGCGAACGCATTGCAACTCCAACGCGCTGCGAACGTGCGTCGGCGACGGCGGGATGCTGACCTGTGGTGTCAGCCGGTCGGCATCGATGTACAGATCGGCGAAGACCCGTGCGTCGGCATCACCAGCGCATGGCTGCGCATCGGCAACGCCGAACAGGCGCAGCGCCGCGGCGGTCCGCATGTCGCAGGCAATGATGCCAGCGTCGGCGCCGGTATCGATGCTCAGACCCGAGATGGTCATGCGCTCTGCGATCGACAGGCGCTCGATCGTCGCGCCGACATATTCGAGCACGCGGTAGTGCGCCATCTCGTCGTCGACCAGGCGCATCGTTGCCAGCACGATGTCGCGCGCGCCGACGCCGGGCGCCAGTGTGCCGTCGACGTGCACGCGGATGGTTTCCGGCACGCGCAGCCAGATGTCGCCGCGCGCCATCGGCATCGTCACTTCCATCCCGAACGGCATCGCCAGCGCGCCGACGCCGCCAATGCCCGGCGTGTGGGTGTCGGCACCGACGACGAACATGCCGGGCCTGACCAGGCCACGTTCGACCACCAGCGGGTGAGTGATGCCCTCGCCGTCGAACAGGTGTCCGACCCGGGTCTCGATTGCCAGCTCGCGGGTCAGCCGGTTCCGATGCGCGCCGGCCTGGCTGTGCACCGGCACCTCGTGGTCGATCACCACCGCGATGCGCTCGGGATGGGCGAATCGGGTGATGCCGATGTCGCGCAGGCGTTTGACGTAGGCTGGAAACGAGACCTCGGGCACGGTGATCAGGTCGGGGCAGGCCCAGATCACTTCGCCCTCGGTGACTTCGGCGCGCGCGCTCGCACGGGCCAGGATCTTTTGAACCAGGGTCATGGCCATCGTCTACCCCTTGGCGGTCAGGATTCGATTCTCGAACGCCGCATGCGTAGCCGCGCCAAGCAACTCGCTCAGTTGAGCCAGTGGCAGCATCGCGTCGACGAAAGGTGCCGTGGTGCCATCGTTGCGCAGCGTTGCCAGGATGCGGCGTTGCAACTGCACGATCGCCTGGATCAGCGAGATCGAATAGAGGGCCATGCCCAGACCAGTCGAGGCCAGTTGCTGTTGTGTGAACAGCGGCCGCACGGTTTCGGCCACGGTGTGCAGCACCGGCACCGGCACCGCCTTGACGACCGCCTCGATGTCTTCGAGCGACGACAGCGATGGCACCATCACCGCGTCGGCGCCGGCATCGGCCATGCGCTGACATCGGCGGATCGCTTCGGACAAGCCCATCAAGGTCAGGGCGTCGGTGCGGCCGATCACCAACAGCTCGCGGCGCGCAGCCAGTGCGGCGCGTAGCCGCTGCGCCATCTCGACGTCGGAGACCAGCGTCTTGGTGGCCATCGCGCCGCAGCGCTTCGGATTCTGCTGGTCTTCCAGGTGCAGCGCGGCGACGCCCTGGCGTTCATAGGCGCGCACCGTCTCGGCGATGTTGGCGATGCCACCATAGCCGGTGTCGGCATCGGCCACTACCGGCAGCGGTGTAGCCGCTGCAAGCGCGCCGGCATGCGTGGCCATCTGTGTGCCGCCGATCAGCCCGATGTCTGGCTTGCCATGACTGGCTGCGACCGAATAACCCGACAGCGAGACCGCCTCGAAGCCGGCCTCTGCAACCAGCAGTGCGCCAAGTGCATCATGGCATCCGGGCGCTGCCACCGCGGCACGCCGCGACAGCAGCGCCGCAAGGCGCTCAGGTGCCGACGCGGAGTCGGGCAATGAATGCGTCATCTCGAACCCCTATTTGCCCAAGGCCGTCGCCTTGGCCCGGATTTCGGCGGGGTCGGTGCGGTTGATCGCAGAAACGAACTGGTTGGTATAGAGATCCTTCGGATCGAGGTTGCCTTCGATGCGTTTGTTGCTGCGCATGAAATCGACCATCGTCGCCGATGCGTCCGCGGGAAACTCGCCCCAGCGGTCGCCACCTTGTGGTTGAAGAAATGCGTTGCGCACTTTGACCAGGTTGAGCGCCTGTGCGAAGGCCTCCTTTTCGTCAAGTCCGGTGGGCTTGGAATTCGGATAGATCAGCCAGTGCGCCTTCACCGCGCCCTCCGGGTTGGCGATCATCATCGCCGAGCCCTCGGCGACGCACTTCAGCACCTTCTCGATCACCTGCGGCTGCTTGGCGATGTAGTCGTCGCGAACGAAATACGATCCGCCGAAGACCAGCTTCTCGGCCCCTGGCGTGGTGAAGCGGCGCAACTTGATGCCCATGTTCTCGGCCGTCGCGATCTGCGAATCCCAAGTGCCCCAAATGTCGACCTTGCCGCTTTTCAGTGCCGTCACCGCCTGTGCGCCGGCGCCGGTCTCGACGAAGGTGACGTCCTTGTTCGGATCGAGACCCGCCTCGGAAATCATGCCCTTGATGATCTCGACCAGTTGCGCGCCGTACGAGATCACGCCGATGGTCTTGCCTTTGAAGTCGGCGATCGATTTGATCGGGCTCGACTCAAGCACAACCGGAAACTGGAAGTTGTGCCGCATGTTC
>JBDTQC010000148.1:0-7504 GCA_039932405.1 Ideonella sp. | reverse complement strand
TCAGCACCGGCAAGTTGCGGCGGGCTCGCTGCACGGCCTTGTCGATGCCGCCGCACACCGTGATGTGGTTGTCCTTGATCATCACGCCGTTGTCCAGGCCGAGCCGGTGGTTCAGTGCACCGCCACAGTTGGACGCGTGCTTCTCGAGCATGCGCAGTCCGGGCGTGGTCTTGCGGGTGTCGATCAAGCGCGCGTGGGTGTGTTTGATGGCGTCGACATAACGTGCGGTTTCGGTGGCGATGCCGCTCATGCGCTGCACGATGTTCAACGCAGTGCGTTCGGTGGTCAGGATGCTGCGTGCCGAGCCACTGACTTCGAGCAGGCGGGTGCCTTTTTCGACCCGGCTGCCGTCGCGCACCAGCGTGCGCACATCGAGCGTCGGGTCGTAACGCCGCATCACGCTGGCCGCCACGTCGATGCCGGCGATCACGATCGGCTCACGCGCATTCATCATGAACGCGCCGGTCTCCTCGGCTTCGATCATCAGCTGCGCGGTCAGGTCGCAGGCGCCGATGTCTTCGGCAAGCCAGAGGTCGATCAGGCGATTGGTCTGGAAAATGTCGTACATCGAGAGGCTCTCCGGCTGGGAAAATGCGTTGAATGATAATTGATGTAGTGTTGACTACATGAGTATTCGGTGAATGCTAAACATGGATGAGGCCAGTGTCTACTGCGGTTAAACCCCCGCAAGGAAGGCAATGAACCGAACACCCGGGTGCGACGGGGTTCAGCAATCTCTCAGGGACTCGACGGCGCGGCACGCACCCGGGAGACATGGGCTTCCAGCGTCGGCCAAGCCGGTCTGCCGGGCGCAAAACGCTGGCGCATGTAGGCCGCAAGATCGACCATCTGGCGATCGTTGAAAACCGATCCGAAGGCCGGCATGAAACCGATTTCGGTCGACGCCGGCTCCAGATGGCCCTCCAGAATCACCCGCAGCAAGTTGTCTGGACGATCCGCGTGCAGGTTGCTGTTCAAGGCCAGTGGCACGTTGACACCGAGCAGGCGAGGGCCATCGCCGTCGTGGTGGCAGGCGCCGCACGCGGTCTCGAACAGGCGCTGCGCCGGACCCGCCAGCAAGTCGGCGCCGACTTGCGCCTTGGCGATCGCCGCCTGTGCAGCGCCAGCGGCCTGCCCATCGGTTTGAGGCGGGTTGAAGGAAGCGATGTAATGGGCCATTGCGCGGATGTCGGTATCGGGCAGGGCAGCCAGTTCACGCACCACCGGCGCCATCGGACCGGAGGCCGCGCCATGGTGCGCGCTGTGTCCCTGGCGCAGGTAGCCGAACAGTGCGTTTTCAGTCCATGCCACCGGGGCGAGGGTGGCCGAGGTCAGCGCCGGGGCTTGCCAGCCCTTGACGAAAGCGCCGCCCAGAAAGGCCTTGCCTTCGCGCTCCGCACCCAGCGGATTGCGTTCGGTGTGGCATGCGCCACAGTGGCCCAGTCCGTTGACGAGGTAGGCGCCACGGTTCCACAGCGGCGACTGTGCGGTGTCGGTCAGCGCCTGCGCTCCCGGGCTCAAGAACAGGGCGTTCCACATGGCCATCAGGGGGCGCACACTGAACGGAAATGCCAGCCGTGTCTGCGGCACCGCAGAGCGCACCGCCGGCTGCGTCATCAGGTAGGCATACAGCGCCATCAGGTCGTCGTCGGTGGTCTTGGTGAATGCGGTATAGGGGAACGCGGGATACAAGTGATGGCCGTCGCGCGATACCCCTTCACGCATGGCGCGTTGGAAGGCACTGAACGACCAGCTGCCGATGCCGGTGTCGGCGTCGGGTGTCAGGTTGGTCGCGTAGACGGTGCCGAACGGAGTTGCCATTGCCAGCCCGCCCGCGTTGGGCGCGCCACCCGGCGCGGTATGGCAGGTCACGCAATTGCCGAGAGCGGCCAATTGCCGGCCACGCGTGATCGCTTCGGCGCTGTAGACCGATGGATCGATACGCGAGACCGGAGCGATGGTCGACCGCCAACCGAGCAGCGCGGCGGCCAGCCCGGCGCCACCGGCCGCCAGCGCGCCAGCCTTGGCCCACCAGGAGCGGCGGCGCGGCCACACCGCGTTGGCGGGCGCCGCATGGGCCATTGGCGGCGCAACCGGAGCCTGCGGTGCCGGCAGCGGGTTGAGCGCCGCGCGCACCACTTCGGCGGTGAACGGCGGCTCGCGGAAGCGCACGCCGGTGGCGTCGAAAATGGCGTTGGCGATGGCTGCGGTTCCCGGCACTGACGATGATTCACCAGCGCCGAGCGGCGGATCTTCCTGGCGTGGCACCATCAGAACGTTGATGACGGGAATTTCGCGGAAACCGAGAATCGGATAGCTGCCCCATTCCCGATTCACCACCACCGAGCGCTGCGGATCGACCTCGACCCGCTCCTTGAGCGCGCGGCTGGTCGTCTGCACCACATTGCCGTGAATCTGGTGCTGCATGCCGGCCGGATTGACGATCTGTCCGGCATCATGGCCGACGACGACCCGCGTGACCTGCACCTCGCCGGTGCGGCGATTCACTTCCACATCGGCAACCCAGGCCGACCAGGCCGCGCCGAAACCAGGCCATTTGCTGTGCACATAGCGCGCATAGGCAACACCCTGGCCATGCAGGATGTCCCCTTGCGCGGCTTGCTGCTGCGGCCGGGTGTGCGGCAGCCAGCCGGCGCGTTCGGCGGTGCTGCGCAACAGCTCGCTGGCGCGCTGGTCTTTCAGATGGGCGAGCCGGAAATTGACCGGGTCGGCACCGGCGGCCGTCGCCAGCTCGTCGACAAACGACTCGTGGGCGAACGAATTGGGCAGCGCAGACACACCGCGCAGCCATGACGCACGCAGGATTGGCGCCATGTCGTTGACGGTGACGCGCAGATTGGGCACTTCGTACGGTGGGCGTGCCGTGCGATCGCCCATCGCGAACGCTCTGGCAACCGGTTCGATCGCGCGCGTCAGCAGCAGCGCCAGCGACGGTGCGGCATTCGACGGATAGCTGGTCGAGAAATCGTAGGCGGCGAAGCCGCCGCGCGTGTCGAGTGCGCCACGCACCTCCATCAATTGCGCGGCCCCTTTCGGATCCCACAGATTCTCCTGTTCGCGGCTGAGCTGCACACGCACCGGTGCACCGACCGCACGCGCCAACAGCGCGGCGTCGGCCGACACGTCGTCGGCGCCGTTACGGCCGTAACAACCCGACGCCTCCATGCGAACCACCTCGATGGCGATATCGGGCAACTGCAGCAGCGTCGACAACTCGGCACGCAACAGATGCGGATTTTGTGATCCGGTCCAGACCGTCACCGCCATTGCAGCGGCTTCGCCATGCCATGCCGCGACCGCACAGGACGGGCCGATCGAGGCGTGCATCTGGTAAGGCCACACATATTGCCGCTGCATCGGCTGGTCGGCCGCCGCCAGTGCAGCGTCGACATCGCCTTCGTCGATCAGCTTGCGCGGCACTGCCGGATTGGCACGCAATGCCTGCGCCAGATCGTCGAGCGCCGGCAGGCCCGGCCACGGCCGCCATGTCACCCGCAAGGTGGCCGCGGCCAGCTCAGCCTGTTCTTCCCGATCAGCGACCACGCCGACGAAATCGCGAATCACGACCACTGCGCGCACGCCAGGAATGTGCGCAATCGACGATTCGTCGACCGATTCGAGGGTATTGCCGATGAAATCCCCGTGGTCGGCACCGGCGTAGGGCGGACGCACCACACGGCCGTGCAACATGCCTGGCACGCGCAGGTCGTGAACATAGACCAGTTCGCCAGCCACCTTGGCGGGGATGTCGACGCGCTGGATCGATTGGCCGACTACGCGGTAGTCCTGCACCGATTTCAGCGCCACCTCGGGATCGAGTGTCAGCTCGAAGCGCTGGCCGTGCAGCAAATCGCCGTAGCTGATCTGCCGATCACCGTGCGCGACGACGCCTGCGAATACCGTCAGTTCGGACAACGGCGCCTGCAGCTCAGCCGCGGCACGCTCGAGCAGAAAGGCGCGCGCGTGCGCTGCGGCCTGGCGCAGCGGGACGGCATGGATCTGGATCGACGCGCTGGCAATCGTCGGCCCCTGATTCGGAGCACGAGCGGTATCGCCCAGCACCATCTCGACCTGCGCAAACTCGAGATCGAGTTCATCGGCGACGATCTGCGCCAATGCGGTGCGAATGCCGGTGCCCAGATCGACGTGACCGTTCAGACCGGTTGCCCGGCCGTCGTCCCAGACCGCCAGCAGGATCTCGACGCCCTCGGCCGGATTCGGCGGCACCGTCGGTGGCTGACCGGCAGCCGGCGGTGGCGCCGGAGGCGACTCCCGCGTGACGACCAGCACGCCCTCAGCTTGCAGAAAGTCGCGCCGCGTGCGCAGGGTCGGCCGGGTGGTCATGGGGTTGGAGTGGCTGATCGTTCAGCCATCAAGAAGGCTGCGCGCAGCACTGCCTGGATAATCTCGACATGGGTGCCGCAGCGGCACAGGTTGCCTGAGAGCGCGCGCCGCACCTGATCTTCGGTTGGCTGCGGATTTTCGCTCAGCAGCGCCACCGTCATCATCAACATGCCGTTCAAGCAGTAGCCGCATTGGGCCGCCTGCGCATCGATGAAGGCCTGCTGTACCGGATGCAGGCCAGCGGCATCGGCCAGGCCTTCGAGGGTGGTGATCGAACGGCCGGCCACACCGGCCAACGGAATCACGCAGGCGCGCGCGGCGACGCCATCAACGAGCACCGTGCAGGCGCCGCATTGGCCAAGACCGCAGCCGTATTTCGGACCATTCAGACCGAGGTCATTGCGCAGCGCGGTCAGCAAGGAAAGCTGCGGCAAGTCCGGCAGCAGATGCTCACGTTGGTTGACGACCAGTCGGAGGGTGGCCGCGCCGCCTGCTTCGGGTTCAATCGGCGGCACGTTCAATGCCGATGATCTTGCGCAGCAATCTGGCCAAGGTCGCTCTTTCGTCCTCCTGCAACTCGCCGTAGGTGAGTTCGGAAATCTGTTCGGCGATCGGCACCGTCTGCTCGACCAGGGTGCGGCCGGCCGGGGTTAGCGAGATGTCCATCTGGCGCGCGTCACCCGCCTCGTGGGTGGCCGTCAGCAGTTCACGCCACTTCAGGCGTTCGACGATGCCACGTACCGAGGCGTCGTCGATCGCCGTCGCCTTGACGATTTCGGGGATGCCGCAATCCGCATGGTCGCGCACCGAACACAACACGACAAACTGTGCCGCGGTCAACTGCGAGTCAGGCACCGTCTCCCGGAAAATCGCGACATGGCGTTGATAGGCGCGGCGCAGCAGGTGGCCGATCTGGTCCGAGAAGTGGTAGTCGTTCGATTCGGCGGATGTCATTGGATTCTCCAGAAATTGCCGATCGCTACAGGGTGCGTGCGATCAGACGCTGAGGTAGGCGCGCCGGACATCTTCGTCAGCGGCCAACTGGGCCATCGTGCCGTGAAAGCGGATCTGGCCTTTCTCGAGCACGTAGGCACGATCCGAAACCAGTTCGGCGAAATGCATGTTCTGCTCCGACAGCAGGATGCTCACACCCTGCGTCTTCAATTCGATGATCATGTGCGCCATTTGTTCGACGATCACCGGTGCCACACCCTCGGAGGGCTCGTCGAGCAGCACCAGAAACGGGTTGCCCATCAGGGTCCGTGCCACCGTTAGCATCTGCTGCTCGCCGCCGCTCATGCTGCCGCCGGGGCGGTTCGGCATTTCGCCCAGATTCGGGAACAGCTTGAACAGGCGTTGATGGGTCCAGACCGGGGCGGCCTGGCCGTCGGGCCAGTGGCGCGCCGCCTGGCGTCCGACCTCGAGATTTTCCAGCACCGTCAGATCACTGAAGATGCGGCGATCCTCGGGCACATAACCCAGGCCGTGCGCGGCCACGTCGTGCGGATCGCTGTTCGAGATGTCGCGTCCCATGAAACCGATGGTGCCGCGACGTTTGTCGAGCATGCCCATGACGGCTTTCAGCGTCGTCGATTTGCCAGCCCCGTTGCGGCCCATCAGGGCCACCACTTCGCCGCGGCGCACCTGCAGGTCGACGTCGAACAGGATCTGCGCCGCACCGTACCAGGCGGCCAGGCCATGCACATCGAGCAAGACACCGTCTGCGCTCATGACAGCGCCTCGTATTGAACCGTATCCTTGCTTTTTTCGAACGTCTTGCCAGAGCCGAAATAGACTTCCTGAACCTTCGGATGATCGCGGATCTCATGCGGTTTGCCGGCCGCGATCAGCTGGCCACGCGCCAGCACGATCATTCGATCGGCATAGGCGAACACCACGTCCATGCTGTGTTCGGTGAACAAGACCCCCATGCCGCGGTCGATCACCAGTTGCTTGGTCAACGCCATCAGGTCGTTGCGCTCCTTCGGTGCCATGCCGGCAGTCGGTTCGTCCATCAGCAGCAGCTTGGGCCGATTGGCCATCGCGATCGCCAGTTCGACCCGCTTCACGTCACCGTAGGCCAGCACGCTGCACGGTCGATCGGCCTGTGCCGCCATGCCGACCTGATCGAGCAGATCGATGGCTTCGACCCGTTTGTGCGCCGCCGCCGGCCGCCACAGCGAATACAGCTTGCGGTCGGCCGAGATGAGCGCCATCTGCACGTTCTCGACCACCGTGAGCGAAGCGAAGGTGGCGGCAATCTGGAAAGTGCGCCCGACGCCCAGGCGCCAGATGTCGCGCGGGCGCAGGCCGACCAACTCGGTGCCGTCCAGACGGATCGATCCGGCGTCAGCGCGCAGCTGGCCGTTGACCATGTTGAAGGTTGTCGATTTGCCGGCTCCATTGGGGCCGATCAGTGCCAGCAGTTCACCCGCCTGCAGAGTGAAGTCGATGCCATTGACGGCGCGCACGCCGCCGAATGATTTGCCGAGACCCGAAACCTCGAGCAGGCTCATTGGACTACCCTGCGTGCTGCGCACTGCGGGATTCGCGCTTGGGAGCGGCCCGGCTCACTCATGACTGCTCCTCTTTTGATGCGCGCCGGCCGTAGACGATCTGGCGCACGAAGCCCGCAATTCCTTGCGGAAACAGCAAGACCAGGATCAGGATGATGGCGCCTAGCATGGCTCGCCAGTATTCGGTGTTGCGTGCCACGGTATCGTGCAGCCAGCTGAAGGTGAACGCGCCCACGACGCCGCCCACCAGCGTGTTCAGCCCGCCGAGCAAGACCATCACCAGGCCGTCGATCGATTTGCCGACAGACAGGCTCTCCGGCGAAATGCTGCCCTTGGAGAACGCATACAAGGCACCGGCCAGACCGGCGAAGGTGCCCGCAATCACGAAGGCGAACCACTGGTTGCGTTTGACATCGATGCCGATCGCATCGGCGCGCAACGGCGAATCGCGACCGGCGCGCATGGCATAGCCGAACGGCGAGAACAAGATACGGCGCAGCAGCAGCAGCGCGCCGACCACCAGCAACAAGGTCAGGTAGTAGTAGTGGTTCTTGTCGGACAGCCATTGCGCCGGCCAGATTCCGGTCAGACCATTGCTGCCGCCGGTGAAGCTGTCCCACTGG
>JBDTQC010000147.1:0-7522 GCA_039932405.1 Ideonella sp. | reverse complement strand
GCTCGGGCATCATCGCCGGCGCCATGCTGGTGTTCATTCCGTGCATCGGCGAATACGTGATCCCCGAGCTGCTCGGCGGCCCGCAGACCTTGATGATCGGGCGCGTGCTGTGGGACGAATTCTTCAGCAACAACGATTGGCCGATGGCCTCGAGTGTGGCCGTCGTGATCGTGCTGCTGATCCTGCTGCCAATGGTGTTGTTCAGTCATTTCCAGGCCAAGAGCCAAGAGGCGCTTCGGTGACGCCCACTGCCGCGCCGCGCCGCGCCACGCTGTTCGGCCCGCGTTTCACCAGCGGCTTGTCGAAGTTCTGGCTGATGGCGGGTTTTGCCTTTCTGTACCTGCCGATCGTCGCGCTGGTGGTCTACTCGTTCAACGACTCGCCGATCCCCAATACCTGGGCTGGTTTCACGTTGAAGTGGTATGTGAACCTGCTTGACGATCACGAGATCCTGGCCGGCCTCTGGCTGAGTTTGAAGATTGCCTTTCTCAGTGCAACCTGCTCGATCGTGCTTGGCACCCTGGCCGCGTTCGCGCTGGTTCGCTACAAGCGGTTTGCCGGACGTGGGTTGTTCACCGGCATGGTCAGCGCGCCGCTGGTGATGCCCGAGGTGATCATCGGGCTGTCGCTGCTGCTGATGATGGTGGCGATCCAGCGCGCCACCGGTTATCCCGAACGAGGCCTGGTGACGATCTTTCTCGGCCACCTGCTGATCGGCATGGCCTATGCAACCGTCGTGGTGCAGGCCAGGCTCCGCGAGTTGAGCCCGCAACTCGAGGAAGCGGCGATGGACCTCGGCGCGCGTCCGGCGCAGGTCTTCGTGCTGATCACGCTGCCGATGATTGCGCAGTCGCTGCTGTCGGCCTGGCTATTGACCTTCACGCTGTCGCTCGACGACGTGGTGGTGTCGGCCTTCCTGTCCGGGCCGGGTTCGACGACGATGCCGCTGGTGATCTTCTCGCGTGCGCGGCTCGGCCTGAATCCCGGTGTCAATGCGGTGGCGACACTGATCATCGTCGCCGTATCGTCGGCAGTTGCGCTCGCCACGATTCTTTCCGTGCGTGCGCAACGCGAACGTCAACGAGCCGTCGCGCAGGCTGCTCGCGCAAGCTGAACTGCTCAAGGCAACCGCGACTGCGACAGTCGATGACTTCGATTCGAGCCAGGTTTCCGCATGTTGCTGAGGAGAAAAGACCGGTTTCAGCGCTTGCCGAGGGCAGCTCACCGTGTTCGAATGGGTTCAAGTCGGAAAGCCAGCGTCTCAATCCTTGCTGATGTTGTGCATGCCGATCACTGGAGGTTCACATGAACAAGAAGGCTTGGTTGAGCGGATTGGCCTTGGCTGCTGCAGTCGGTGGTTTTTCGACATCGAGCGTGGCAGGCGTCAATGCGCAGATCGCGATCAACGTGGGACCGCCTCCGATGCGCCAGGAGTTGCGGCCCACACCGCGCCGCGGCATGGTCTGGACGCCCGGATTCTGGAACTGGCAAGGCAATCGCCACGTCTGGGTGCAAGGCCATTGGGTACGGGAGCGCGTCGGCTACCGCTGGGTTGAGCCGAACTGGGTGTCGCACAACGGGCGCTGGATCCTTGTCCAGGGCTATTGGGCAAATGGGCGCGTCGGCCCGCGTGGAGACCGCGACCATGACGGCGTGCGCAACCGCAACGATCGCGACCGTGATGGCGATGGCGTACCCAATCGTCGCGACCGGCACCCGGACAATCCGCGACGCCAGTGATGGTTTGACCTCGTAGGAGCGGCTGAAGTCGCTGCTACGGCGCATCCACGAAATTGCGGTAGGTCTCGGCCAGCATCCGGCTGAATTCCGCTCGCTGCGCCGGGTTGACCGGTCGCAGTACACCCTTGTCCTGCAGCACGGCGATCAGCTTGGTTGGCACGTTCACCTTGTCGCCGACGATCTCGACATGGCCGGCATCGATCTCGACCCTGTCGACCCGCGGATCTGATTCGACAAGGGCATTGCGCTGTTCTGCCAGCGAGAAGATGTCGTCGCTTTCCCTGCAGCGCCCGCCCTCGTCACGCCGCCGACAACTTCCCTGCTCGTCGGTATCGATCTTCAGGTAGTTGACGTTGGGTGACAGTTGTCCGGGCTCGACGATGAAACGCGACGAGAACGTGATGTCGGCCCACTTCGCGCCGGTCACTGCGTGGCAGGCCAACGGAAGCAGACCGAGCGTCAGTGGATAGAGCCAGGCCCTGCCGCAGGTACGCGCCGCAGCAATTCCAGAAAACGGGCCTGAGATCGTCACCAGCTGCAAGTCGGTCGAATTGGCCGGAAGGTCAGTTCCCGTCAGCGAACGGGTCATGGCCCGGCGAGCAATCAATGCACCCTGGCTGTGACCGATGACGCTGATCCGTCCGGCGCCGGATTGGTCGGCCAGCTGCCCGACGGCATTGCGAAGCTGCATCGCGACTTCGTCGAGTGCGGCGCGGTCGTCATAGGTGAAGCAGGCCGATTGCTGGCCTTGAAACGCGAGCACCTGTGCCAGCGCACGAAACTGTCCACGCGATCCAAAGCAGCCGTGGACGAGCAGCGTGACGGGTTGACCGGACTTCAACAACAGCCGGCGGTCGAGGTTGTCCGTGCACGGCCCTAGCCCAGCGATTTCGAGCGTGCGGTCAGGCTGCGGCAAACGGCTGCGGTCTAGATCACGCGCAACAATCGGGTCATATGCGGCGCAACCGGCGAGCAGGCCGGCCACCGCCAGAGAGGCAGCGAAGCGTTTCATCTTGCTGAGCATAGGGCAACCCCAGGGATTCGAGGCATGTGCAGTGACACGCGGCTGGTTTCGCCGGTGCGCTGACCGGTGTCGTCGAATCCACGAGTTTCGAAACCCGATTGAAGCCGGCACGGCGCAGCGTGGCGCGTGCGACTTGCGCGGTCGGGGTCTGCCACACTTCAAGCTTTCTGCCGACCGTCACCTTGCCGACCAGCGCGCCCGCATCCAAACCCGACCCCTCGTCGGCAAGCTCCACTTCGAGGCTTCTCGCTTATTCGAGCCTTGGCGCAGGCATGGCACTGGTCGGTAGTTATGTCGGCCTGTCGAAGTTGTTGGTGCTGGTCTTTCCGGTATTTCTGCTGGCCTGGCTGCGCTTCGGGATTGCCGCAGTCGCGATGGTCGGCTGGGTGCGGCGGCGCCCTGGTGAAACATCGCTGACGCCGCACGACCGTGTGCTGTTGTTCTGGGAAAGTTTTCTCGGCAACTTCCTGTTCTCGATCTTCATGCTGTTCGGCATCGCCATGACGTCCGCGCTGGCGGCTGGTGTCACGATGGCCGCCATTCCAGGCGTGGTCGCGCTGCTGTCGTGGCTATTCCTGCGCGAGCGGATCTCGTTGCGGGTGATCGCTGGCATCGCCTGCGCGATCGGCGGTATTGGACTGGTCGCCTTGAACAAGCAGCCAGCCGCCAGTGGTGGCGTGGCCGTGGGCGGAGATCATCCTTGGCTCGGCAACTTGCTGCTGATCGGCGCAGTCGTTTGCGAGGCGAGTTATGTCGTGATCGGCAAGCGGCTGACTGGCAACCTGTCGGCCAAGCGGATCAGTGCGCTGGTCAATCTGTGGGGGCTGGTGCTGGTCACACCGTTCGGCGTCTGGCAGGCCCTGCACTTCGATTTCAGTGCGGTTGGCAATGGCAGCTGGGTGCTGCTGTTGTTCTACTCGCTGGCGGCCAGCATGGTTACCGTCTGGTTGTGGATGACGGGGTTGAAACATGTGCCGGCGTCGTCGGCCGGGGTCTTCACCGTCATGCTGCCGCTCAGCGCCGCAGCGGTTGGCGTGATTTTTTTGGGTGAGCGGATCAACGCCTTGCAGGCCATTGCATTCGGCCTGGCCTTGCTGGGTATCGTGCTCGCGACCTGGCCAACCAGTGCCAGGCGTCGGACCGTTGTTGGAGCCGATTCAGGCGGGCATTGATTCCGGCAAGCGGATAGCTTGCAGGCGCGCCTGCGTTGCCAGCCCTGCCACCTTGTAGGGTGATTCGCCTTTCAGCCGGTGGTCTGACCAGACCTGCCGCCAGCGTCGCGCGCCGGGTGTCCCGTTCCACAGGCCGAGCACGTGGCGTGAAACGTGACTCCAAGGCTCGCCGGCGCGCTGCTGATCGGCCATGTAGTCGACCATTGCGGCCTCGATCGATTCGCGATCATCGCCGCGCCCGGTGTCACCGAAAAAGCGCTGATCCCAATTGGCCATCAGCCACGGATGGTGGTAAGCCTGACGGCCGATCATCACGCCATCGACCGC
This sequence comes from Ideonella sp., assembly GCA_039932405.1. Lineage (GTDB taxonomy): Bacteria > Pseudomonadota > Gammaproteobacteria > Burkholderiales > Burkholderiaceae_C > Ideonella_A. The sequence goes on along the minus strand of JBDTQC010000147.1, from coordinate 3,259 downwards.
TTGCAGGTGTTGCTCGATCTGATCAGCCGTCGTGATGCCACCGTTGATGACGAAAACAAGTCCCGGAAACTCCTGCTTCAGGCGTTCGACCGTTGCATAGCGAAGCGGCGGAATGTCGCGGTTTTCTTTCGGGCTCAGGCCTTTCAGCCAGGCATTGCGCGCGTGCACGATGAAGATGCTGCAGCCGGCCGTGGCCACGGTGCCGACGAAATCGCGCACGAATTCGTAGTCTTCCGCGTGGTCGATGCCGATCCGATGCTTGACCGTCACAGGCAGCGCTGTGACGTCCCGCATCGCCTTCACACAATCGGCTACCAGCGCCGGCTCGTTCATCAGGCAGGCACCGAACGCGCCGCGCTGTACTCGCTCGCTCGGGCAGCCGCAGTTCAGGTTCACCTCGTCGTATTGCCAGGTCTCGGCGAGCCGCGCGCAGCGTGCCAGATCAGCCGGCTCGCTGCCGCCCAGTTGCAAGGCCAGAGGCTGTTCTTCGGCGTGATGTTGCAGATGCCGCGGCACGTCGCCATGCAGCAATGCGCCGGTTGTCACCATCTCGGTATACAGACGGGTGCGGCGGCTGATCAGGCGATGGAAATACCGGCAGTGCCGATCGGTCCAGTCCATCATCGGGGCGACGGACAGCCGCCACGGCGCTGCTGATTGATTGGATTGCGACAACATCAATGTCGATTGTCGGTCATCGACGATGGATCCAAGCCGGTTGGCAGAGTGGCGTGGATCAGAGCAAAAGCCAGCCGAGCGGCAGCGCCCACCAAGGCGCAATCGGTGGCAACGGCACGTCGAACTGCTGGACCGGGCCGAAGTCGCCGGCCAGCCCATCAGCAGAAACAAGTCTGGCCCGTGCGTAATAACGACCAGGTCCGAGTTCGGCGAGCAGTTCGGATGCTTCGGAGACGGTTCGGTCGAGCGCCATTTTCCGGAAATCGGCGTCTTCGGCAATTTGCAGTCGCACGCTCCGCCCCGTTGTCGGCGGGTCCCAGCGCAAGCGAACGCCGTCGGCGCCGACCAATGGCTCGGCCAGTGGCAGCGGCGGTGGGAGGTCACGCTGCTCGAAGGTCTGCGCCTCGCCAAAGGGACCGGCATCGTCGCGCCCTTCGCGGGTTTCGGCGATGCTTGCCAGACGCCAGTGATACCGGCCCGGTGCAAGTTCGACAAGCTGGCTGGTCTGCGAAATGGCGGCGTTGTCGAAGACGAGATCAGCGAATTCGGTATCGCGTGCGATCTGCAGCCGATAACGCTTCGCGTCGTTGACGCCCGCCCATTCGAAGCGGGCTGCGGCGCCGACTGATGTGGCGCCGGGCTTTGGTGACACCGCCAGAGGGGCCTGCGGCTGCGCTTTCAGGACAAACGGCTGTACGGTGTCGAGCCCTTCCAGGCCGGCGGTGTCGATGCCACGAACCCGCAGCCGATAGCTGCCGTCGGGCAGGCTCGCGAATTGCGCCGAGGCCTGCGCAAACCGGCCATCAAGCAGCAGCCGCTCATCATTTGTGTTGGCGAGAACTTGTACCCGGTAAGCCACGGCGCCCGGAATCGACGGCCATGCAAAGCGCATCGGCAAGTATTCGATCAGCCTGGCTGATGCTGCCAGAACAGGGGGCGGCAACAACAGGCGGGGCGGCGCAATCGGCTGGCCAGCTTGTGCCAGCGTGCCGAAGCCGGCATTGACCGGCACCTTCTGATCGCGCCCCGCCGCCGCAGCGACACGCCCCTCCAGCACCTCGACTCCCGCGGCCTTGCCCTTTGCATCGACCCGGACCCGGAAACTGGTGCCGCGCACGCCGAGATTCATCGCAGGTGTGCGCAGTTCGAAGCGCCGGCCGGCGTTGGGAACAATGTGGATCTCGGCGCTGCCGTGGTCGACGTTGAACAGGGCGTCGGGCAGTGCTGAGCGGCCAATTTCCAGCATCCGGACGACGCTGACCTGGCTGGCTGGCCCGATCATCAAACGTGAACCATCGACGAAACGCAGACTGAGCGACGCATCATCGTTGGTACTGACGACGTCGAGCGAACGAACGCCGTCACCCAAAGCCAATGGCCGCTCGGGGCGATTCGAATCTGCGGTAGTGGAACTCAGCGTAACGCGGCCGCGCACGAAGATTACCGTCGCGACCATCGCGGACTTCTTCAACAAATCGAAGGGGATGCGGATCGTTCCACCCGGCGGGAGGCGCCGTGGGTTGGCAATCCGATTCAGTTTCTGCAGGATCGGCCAATCATCAGGGCGCTCGAGCAGCTGCGCCGAGATACCGATCAAGGTGTCGCCCTGGACGATCTGGTAGTTCCAGGCTCCGGCCATCGCGTCGGTGGCCGAGGCCGCGGCGGGAGTCAGCGCTGCGAATCCGAACCACAGTGCAAGCAGCCATTTCAGCCAAGTCGGGGCGACGTTCAACGAGGCGTTCTCCGGGATGGCGTGCCAGCGCTCACGAGGCAAGCAGCGCACTGCGGATCGCCTCGACGCGTTGGCGGTTGACGCCAAAATCCTTGCGCCCGACGCGTGAGGCCGATCGAACCTGGATCGCCTTGGCCGCTGGGTCGTACCAGAATTCGACATCGTCGACAAACTTCATCAGGCGCGTGGTGAACTGCGCTCGCAGATAGTCGTTGTCGCTGACAACGATTTTCGAACCCGGCATCGATTTGATCACCTGAGCCAGCCTGGCGATGGTTGCCGGACCGTCGCCGCGCAGGGCGATCGGTGCAATGTCGGCAAACTGGCGTTGCGGATGGTCAGGGTAGAGCGACGCCTGGCTGGATACGCAGTTTTCGGTTGACGACAGACCCTTCAATCGCCCGTCGTGTACGCCGAGTCCCGACGGTTCCGTTCCGCTGAACAGACCCGCCTGCCCAGCCAGTACAACGCCCAACGCGGCAACGCTGAAGATTCCGACCGTCCAGTAAATCAGTGACATGTCAGTTGCACTCGAGTCTCGACCGAGCACTCATCCGGTCGTATTGCTGCGCAACCGCCTGGCCGTTCTACTTGCAGAAAACTTTGCTTGGGGAACGAGGCTTTCGGGTTGGCTAGTCCGGACGCGGCTGTCGGGGGAGTCGCAACATTTGCCATGACCACGATTTTGACCGGGAATTCACCGCGATCAATGCGCACGCGACGCGGGTCGGCGAAATTTGGCTCGATGCGACCCGGCTGAGCCAGTGCGAGCGTCGAGTCAGCGCGCTTTCAGGAGCGGGAGCGAGCAGGCGCCTGGCCAATGAAAAATTGATCGGCCACCCAAAGGTG
>JBDTQC010000146.1:0-7570 GCA_039932405.1 Ideonella sp. | reverse complement strand
CGGGATCGCGTGCCTTGATGACAACGTGGCGCGCGTTGTTGCGCTCGTACATCGCGAGGTATTCCGACAGCGGCTCCGGCGCCGATTTCATCGGCTCGGAAGCGCGTTCGCTGGCACCATAGACCCGGCGGTAGTTCGCCAGATGCGGAGCAGTCTTGCTGATACCGGGAACCGGCGGCGTGCTGCCGTAGTCGATGATGGGATTTGTGCGGACAACCGTCGTCATAACCATTTCTCCTGAATTCGATCGTAGCTGCCGACCCGCAGATCCTCGACACCGCCGGTCAGCACCTTCTTCGCGATTTTTCCGGACGGTGTTTTCGGCAGCTCGTTGCAGTAGGCAACATATCTCGGGACCTTGAACTTCGCAAGCCGCTGCACGCAGTGTTCGATGATCGCCTGCGGTGGCAGATCGTCAGCGGCCAGACCTTCTCGCAGGACGACGTAGACCTTCACCTCTTCCCCACGTGTTTCGTCGGGCACCGGAACGGCGGCAACCTCCGAAATCGCCGGCAGATCGCTCATCACCGATTCGATCTCCCGCGCCGCAATGTTCTCGCTCGACCGACGGATCATGTCTTTCAATCGACCGACGATGTAGTAGTAGCCGCGCTCGTCCTGGCGAAACAGATCCCCAGTTCGAAACCAGTCGCCGTCGAAGGCGTCAGCGGTCGCCTGCGGATTCTTGTAATAGCGCTGAAGCATGCCGGGTCCTCGGACCTGAAGCTCGCCCTCCACTCCTGCGGCCACCGGCTTTCCGTCCTCGCCAACGATGCGAGCCTGCCTGAACGGACCCGGTTTTCCACAAGAACCAGAGCCCACCATCTCGGTGGCACTGATCGGCACGAACAGGCAAGTCCCCGCTTCTGTCATGCCAAAGGCTTCACGCGCGATCAGGTCAAACCGTTCTTCGATTGCTGCGTGGCTTCCCTTGGGCAACCCATAAACGTTGCACTTGACGAGCTCGTTGTCCTTGTCCGCAGGATTGGCGGGCTGTTTGAAAACCAGATGCGGGAGCAGGCAGAAATTGATCTTGTGCTCGCGAACCCATCCCATGAATCGGCTGGGACTCTGCCGGCGGGCGACAAAAAGCGTGGCGCGCTGATGAAATGCCATCAGCAACTGCCACTGCGGATCCATGTAGAAAAACGGCGTCGCGCAGAGGATGTTCCGATAGCTCATCCCGTCACGCCAAGCGTTCACCTTGCTGATCGTCAACCAATACCGATGCGACAGCACGCAGCCTTTGGGAAATCCGGTGGTGCCCGAGGTGTACTGGATGTTTGCGACATCGTCGAGCGCCACGGCATGTCGCGGAACATCCGGTTTGGCTGACTCGATCAGCAGTTCATCCCATCGTGCATGAGCGTGGTCGACGCTTCCGAAAACGAAAATGCGCGACGCATCCAGATTTCCCGGCAGCGTTGCAAGCTCATCCAGCGCTGGCAGGCAGTCGCTATCCAAGATGAGAGCCTCCACATCACCGTTCTCGATGATGTAGACGATCTCGCGTGACGTGTAGGCAATGTTCATCGGCACCATGACGGCACCGATGCGCATCAGGGCCAGCCAGGTCAACGGCATGGCAGCAACGTTCGGCAGCATGACGCCAACATGAGTACCTGGCTGGATCCCCCTGCGACTCAGGCCTGATGCAAGGCGATCGACACGCCCTCGCAGTTCGGCGTAGGTGAACGACTCGCCACTCTCGAAGAAATTGAATGCCACGCGGTCTGGCACTTCTGCCGCGGCTGCGTCGAGGAGCGCATCGATATTTGCAGGCAGCGGCTCGGATTCGATCTGCCGAATCCGCTCTTCAACGCCTGGAACCTGGATGCTGAGAACTTGTTGTCGTGTCACGTTCGTTCACACCGAAGTGCGCTGCATGTGTGGATGGCCTGGCCAAACTCTAAGGTTGGTCATCCATCACGTCCAATACCGATTGGATACACTCCATGAAACTGAAAGTTATGGCCTTGGAGAAGCTTCGAGATGCTCAATGTGAAGCGACTCGCCGTCTTTCGGGCGGTGGTACAGATGGGATCCGTGTCCGCTGCGGCACGCCTGCTGCATATTTCACAACCCGCGGTTACCAAGACCATTCGGCTGCTGGAATCCGAGGTTGGCCTGCCCTTGTTTCTGCGAGTCAACGGCCGGCTCGTCCTCACACCTGAAGCAGAAGGGCTGGTCCCTGAAGTGGAGCGCTTGTTCGGCAAGCTTGCGGCCGTCAAGAATCTGGCCGATGCAATTCGCGATGGCTTTTCAGGCAGCATCTCGGTGGCTGCGGTAACCACCTTGACTCCGACTCTGGTGGCACGATCAGTGCAGCAATTTCATCAACTGGTTCCACGGGTTCGGTTCGATCTTCGAGCCTTGTCGACCCGTCATGTGGTGGACGCTGTCGCGACTCACCAAGTGGATGTCGGCATCATCGACGCCCCGCCAAGCGGCGTAGACATGGAAGTCTTCGCCCTTTGCCGATCAGAGATCGGCTGCGTGATCAGGGCCGATCATCGACTGGCGACGCGCAAGCGCCTGGCGCCAAGCGACCTCGCAAAGGAGACGCTGATTTCCTATGGCGAAGAAACCTACACCGGTTGGCAGATGCGCGCCGCCTTCCAGGAAGCAGGCGTCAATGCAGCAGTCGCCTTCACCGTCAATCACAGTTATACCGCCTACGCGCTGGTACAGGCCGGCGTCGGGATCGGGATTGTCGATTCCTTCCCCATGCTTTCCGGAGCTTATCCCGACTTGTTGATCTTGCCATTTCGCCCCGTCATGCAGACCAGGCCACACATCGTGTTGGCAAAAGATCACCCCGTTTCACTGATCGCCCGCAAATTTCTCGACGTGGTGCGTCGAACAACAGAACAATTGGTGCTGGAGTCCAGAGGGATGCTGAAGCCTCCGAACGGATGACACGGCAACCTCATTGCCCGCCTGAAAGGCCCGCGCCACCTGGAGGCCCGGTGCGAGAAAAGCCAGCTCACTCGGCTACCATGCGTTCACTTCGAGCGCGGCAGTCGACTCGAGCGAGCGCAAGGGCTTTCGCAAATGGAACAACACGACGGTTTGAGGGAAACGCTCAGATCCGAGGCGCGTTATCGGCTGCTCGTCGACGCAGTTGTCGACTATGCCATCTACATGCTCGACCCGACAGGCTTCATCGTCAGCTGGAATTCCGGCGCTCAGCGCTTGAAAGGATATTCAGAACAGGAAGTCATCGGGCAGCATTTTTCCAGGTTTTATACGGAAGAAGATCGCCACGCGGGCTTGCCTGATCGCGCATTGCATCGTTCCGCTGAGGAAGGGCGGTTCGAAGCCGAGGGTTGGCGTGTCAAGAAGGGTGGGCAGCGCTTCTGGGCCCACGTGGTGATCGATCCGATTCTGGCGCCGGACCACACACTGCTCGGCTTTGCAAAGGTCACGCGCGACCTGACGGAACGCCGCGCCGCCGACGACTCCCTGCGCCGAAGCGAGCAGCAATTGCGTCTGCTGATTCAAGGCGTGACCGATTACGCCCTCTACATGCTCAGCCCGGACGGCATCGTCACGAACTGGAATGCCGGAGCGCAACGCATCAAGGGCTACCAGCCCGCCGAAGTCATCGGGACTAACTTCTCGCGCTTCTATCGTGATGAAGACCAGGCAGCGGGGCATCCGGCCAAGGCCCTCGCCACGGCGGCGGCCGAGGGACGATTCGAAAGCGAAGGGTGGCGGGTCCGCAAGGATGGGACGCAGTTCTGGGCCAACGCGATTGTCGACCCGATCCGTGACGAAGCAGGAAACATCCTCGGCTTCGCAAAGATCACGCGCGACATGACGGAGAAGCGCGATGCGCAACTGGCGCTCGAGCGTGCGCGTGAAGAGCTCTTCCAGGCCCAGAAGCTCGACGCCATCGGGCAGCTGACAGGTGGTGTCGCGCACGACTTCAACAACCTGTTGGCGGTTGTCTTGAATAGCCTGGAATTGCTGCGCCGCCGCGTACCGAGGGATGAAAATACGGACCGGCTTATCGATAACGCGGTGCGGGGCGTAGAGCGAGGGGTCTTGCTCACGAGGCGGATGTTGGCTTTTGCACGGCGACAGGAACTCGCCCCTGTGGCCGTCCATCTGAACGCGCTCGTACGAGGCATGCATGACCTGCTCGAAAGCTCCCTCGGTCTGGCGATTCGCCTCGAGCTGGCCATTGCAGACAATCTCCAGCGCGTCATGGTCGACCCCAACCAGTTGGAACTCGCGCTGCTCAACCTCGCGATCAACGCGCGCGACGCGATGCCGCAAGGTGGAAGGTTGACAATTTCTGCGCGCGAGGAAAGCGCGAGCGCAAATGCCACGACCCGGATGGCCGCAGGAAACTATGTGGTCTTGTCGATGGCAGACAGTGGCAGCGGCATGTCGGAGCAGACACTGGCGCACGCGATGGAGCCCTTTTTCACGACCAAGGGTCCTGGCAAAGGAACCGGCCTCGGCCTGCCGATGGTGCATGGCTTGGCCGCGCAGTCCGGCGGTCAGTTTCGCCTGCTCAGCACCGAGGGCGTCGGGACGACTGCCGAACTGTGGCTGCCGGCGGCGCCGGTCAACCTTGCAAACGCATTGAAACCGACGCCCTCTGCCCCGGCCGATGGCGCCCACAACTCATCGTTGGTCGTGATTGCCATCGATGACGATGCGCTGGTGCTGGCAGGCACGGTAGCGATGCTGGAGGATCTCGGACACAAGGTGCTTGCCGCGACCTCGGGAGAGCAGGCGCTTGAGCTGCTCCACACCGAGTCCGAAGTGGCCATGGTCATCACCGATCAGGTGATGCCCCGGATGACCGGCTCCCAGTTGATCGCGCGGCTCAGACTTGAGCGCCCTGATATCCCGGTGATTCTTGCGACCGGATTTGCCGGCTTGGTCGAGGTGTCGACCGATGCGGCGGCACGGCTTTCCAAACCCTTTGACCTGCAGCAACTGGCCGCCGCGATCCGGCATGCGCTCAGGTCAGCAGCAACGCGCTGAGCAGCATGCCCTCGCCCTGGCACGCACCGCGGCCGCGCAAAAAAAAGCGGCACCTTGTGCCGCTTTCTGGACGCGCCGCCATTCATCAAAGCTTGTCGATCGCCTTCTTGACCGTTTCCTTGGCATCGCCGACCTTCGCTTGCGTCTTGCCGGCGATCTGGTCGACCTGACCTTCCGTGGTCAGCCTGTCGTTGCCGACAGCCTTTCCAGCGGCTTCCTTGATCTTCCCCTTCACATCTTCGACACGCCCTTTGACTTGATCCTTGTTCATCTCGGTCTTTCGAAACGTCGCGGGGATCGCGACGACGAAAAGAGTGTCGAACGCCTGCATGCGATGCAGTGTCGGTGAAGTCCAACACCCCGCGTAGGCGAACAAGCACACCTGGGGCAGGACTTACCCTTAGTCGGGCGGAGTTACTTGACAGCTTCCTTGGCTGCAGCTTTGGCCTTGCTGCCGTGATTTTTGGCTTTGGCCTTGTGGACCTTGGCCTTGACCTTGTGAACCGTCTTGTCAGGTTCGCCACTCATCGCGCCCTTGACGTTCTCAGTGCCCTGCTTGGCAGTTTCAACGGTCGCCTTGCCGGCTTCCTTGGCTGCAGTCCCGACCTGGGCGTATGACGCCCCTGCCAGGCAAAGCAATGCCAGGCTTGCAATGATTTTTCGCATCGAGAGTCTCCCGGAATCGAATGGTTGGATGCCACCGGACCCGACCGGCCGCAAGCCCGTGACCTCACGGGTTGCGAATAGCAACGCTGTCACCCCAGGCTCGGCTGACAACTATCGCCAGAATTTCAGCGCTCAGCGCATGAATCGGCATTCCCGATGGCGGCGAAGCGCGAAATTCGATCCGAAATCTCGCAAAATGCCAGCATCCGCACTTTGAAAACCAAAAATGCCCGAACAATCAATCTCCGCCGGAAGCGCGCCGTGACGACAGACCCCCGGCAGTGGATCTGGGCTTGCACCAAGCGCCTCGCGGAGTTGCATCCCGGCGAACCGATGGAGCTGGAAGACTGGGAGAACGTTGCGACCGAGCTGCATCGAACCGCAGCCGACGCTGACAGGCCAGAGCAGGTTGCAGAAACCTATACGAAGATGCGCGCGTCGAAGGCACCGAAGAGCGAATGAACAGATTGCGACGTCGCACATCGGCACTGGGCCACGGTACCGCGGCAACGATCGCGCTTGCAGTTCATGGCGCAGAGGGCATCATGCCTTGGTACCGAGGCGCCAGCCGGCCGGAGATCCGGCCGCGCCGCCCTCCACTGCAAAATGGCGCAGGTACTGCAACATCTCCGGCGCCATTTGCTGCAACTCGCGCCGATGCCGCGCGGCAATGCGGTTCATGGCAAGCCTGCCGCGCGGCGTCAGTTCGACCACCACGCTGCGTCGATCAACCTCTGAACGCCGACGCCGGACGAGCCCCAGCTGTTCGATGCGATCAACCAGGCCGACAGCGCTGTTGTGTTTGATGAGCAGCAACTGGGCCAGCAACTTGACAGTCAGCGGCAAACCGTCTGGCTCGGTCTTGATTGCCAACAACGCCTGGTACTGCACCGACGTCAGACCAACCACCGCAGACGTTCGTTCGCTGAAATGCTGGAACTGCCGCAGCAGCATCCTGAATGCGGCCAATCGACTCAGATCCTCGTCCAGCACGGTACCAATCCTCCATCGATGACTCAGACGGACGAACCCATCACCCACTCACCCTTTCCATCTGAACTGCGTGGAAGCGCTCATTGACACTATATCGCGGAACGATGTAAATTGACCAGAGATGTCGTGCCACGATGTACATCGACGTTGGTAGCTGCGAGGCCGCAAATCCTGTGTTGCATTGCGCGGTCATTCCACAACCCCTGTACCCATCAAGGAGAGTGCTCATGAGCGAGTTCAACCATGGCAACGACAGCGAAGCTGCCCGCCGCGGATTTCTGTTGACCGGTGTTGGCATGGCAGGCGGCCTGCTGTTGCCGAACATCAGTTTCGCGGCCGACAATCCCCCGATCGGTACCTATCCGGCCGGGTCCGCTGGGGACTCCGTCTTCATCGGCGTTGCGGTGCCGCGTACTGGCGCCTATGCGGTGCAAGGCGAAGACGAACTGAAGGGGTGGGAGCTTGCTGTCGAGCATCTCAATTCCGGCCATGAGCTGATGAAGAAGATCTCGCCGAAGACGAGCAAGGGCGTGCTCGGCAAGACCGTCAAGCTGGTAGTCGCCGACTCGGCGGCCAAGCCGAATACCGCGGTCCAGGCAGAGCAGCGGTTCATCAGCGAAAACAACGTGGTGTTGATGACCGGTTCGACATCGAGCGCGGTTGCAGTGGCGCTCAACAAGTTGGCGGATCGCTCGAAAGTGCTGTACATGGCCGGCATCTCCGGCTCCAACGACACCACCGGCAAAGACTGCGTGCGTTACGGCTTTCGCCAGGGTTTCTACGGCGAAATGGCAGCCAACGCGATCGGCCCGATTTTGCTGAAGACATTCGGCAAAAACAAGAAAGCGGCGTTCATGACGCCGGATTACACCTACGGTCACACCGTCACCAAGTCGGTGAACGACTA
>JBDTQC010000145.1:0-7577 GCA_039932405.1 Ideonella sp. | reverse complement strand
CATGGCCGACGATCCGACTGCGGTCGAACCGAAGGCGCTGAAGGATGTTCGCATCACCGGCACCGTGATCGGCGGACGGCCGCTTCCGCTGCCGATGGCCACCTGAGCTGAGCTCGAAATGGCTTCACAACGTCTGCCGCTGACGGTGATCGGCGGCTTTCTCGGTGCCGGCAAGACCACGCTGCTCAACCACCTGCTGAACCACGCAGACGGGTGTCGCCTGGCGGTGCTGGTCAATGACTTCGGCGCCTTGAATGTCGATGCCGAGTTGGTCGCTTCACGCGGTGCCGATTCCATCGCGCTGAGCAACGGCTGTGTCTGCTGCTCGATTGGCGACGACTTGAGCGCCGCCTTGATCCGGGTCCTCGACAACGAGCCGCCGTTCGACGCGCTGTTGATCGAGGCCAGTGGTGTCTCCGATCCCTGGCGCATTGCGCAGGTCGGCTTGTCCGACCGGGCGCTGAGCCTGGGCGGCGTGACGGTAATGGTCGACTGCAGCAGCATCTTGCAGCAGGCTGCAGATCCGCTGCTTCGCGATTCCGTGCAGCGCCAAGTGCGTGCAGCCGATTGGCTGCTGCTGAACAAGAGCGATCTGGTTGACGCGGCGCAGCTCATGGCGGTGCATGCATGGCTCGACCAACAGGCCAGGGATACGCCGAGGTTCGAGACGCGCGAAGCCCGGTTGCCCACGATCCTGTTGCCTGTCTTGCTGGGTCGGCCGATCGCACACACCAGCGGGGTCGATGCGCGCAGGCCACCAGAGCCGGCTGGCGTTAGCTGTGAACACGGCCACGATCATTCGCATGCCGACGGGCATCACGACCATCACGATGGACCCGATCACAGTGAACAGTTCGAGACCGCGAGCTGGCAACCACAGAACCTCGTTGCTGCCGATCGCTTGCGTTCGCTGTTGCGTGCGATGCCGGCCGGTGTATTGCGGCTGAAGGGTCTGCTGCGCACCGACAGCCACGACTGGGCCGAAATCCAGTTCGCCGGTCGTCACGGGTCCTTGCGCAAGGCACTGAGCGCGCCCGCGAACGGTGCGGCCGTGGTCGCGATCGGATTGCGCGGCAAACTTCCGAAAGCCGAGCTCGACGCCGTGTTCAACACGCCGCTCCAGCCTGCGCCCGAATCGACGTAGGCTGACAAGAAGCACCCTGTTGAAGGTGATCGATCGAGGCCGTCTCGCCCATCACGTCACTGCCGTCGCAGCAGTGTCAGCAGCGCGGGCAAGTCGCCGACATCGGCTGCGACACCTGCCACATACCGATCAGGGCGCAGCAGGACCGCACCGGCGCCGAGCCGTTCCAGCCAAGCGCGCATCGCTGCCGAGTCGGCTGCAACGATCGCCACATCGACATCACGCGCAAGCGCTCTCGCAGCGGCCGTCCAGGCCGCATCGACCAGCAGCGCAAAGTGGTAGCCCACACGATCGTCGAGCCGCGATCCATCGGCCAAGGTCGGTTGTTCGCCGACCCGCGCCGCAAGCGCCGAGTCATCGTGCACACCGGGCCCTAGACGCGGTTGCGGCGTAGCGAAGATCTGCGGCCGTGCCAGCATCTCGGCATCACGGCGCATGGCTGCCTCGGCATCGGTGGTCTGGATCACGCCGCCGAGACGGACTGCGGTTTCGATGAATTCGCGCACATGCGGCGAGCGCTCGGATTCGTAGGTATCCAGCAGTTGTTCGTCGGCCGCGCCTGAAATCACGTCGGCCAGTTTCCAGGCCAGATTGGATGCGTCTCGAATGCCTGCGCACATGCCTTGGCCCATGAACGGTGGTGTCTGGTGCGCCGCGTCGCCGGCAATCAGCAGCCGGCCCTTGCGCCAGCCCTTGGCGACCACAGAATGGAAGGTATAGGCTGCCGGCCGTTCGAGGGTTGCGTCGGCTGGGGTGATCCATCGCGACAGCAACTCCCACATCACCGCGGGCTGGCACATCGCGACCGCATCTTCACCAGGCAGCAGCATGATTTCCCAGCGCCGCCGCATCCCGACGCCGCGCACGTACGTAGCCGGCCGCGCCGGGTCGCAAAACTGGATGCTGTGGTCGCCAAGCTGGGGCATCGCGCGCTTGAGAATCAGGTCGACGACCAGCCAGCGCTCGTGCGACTCGAGGTCTTCGAGCTCCGTGCCCATGAAGCGCCTCACCGTCGAGCGCGCGCCGTCGCAGCCGACCACATAACGGGCCTGGGTGCGCAGCAGTTTCCCGCTCGCCGTGTCCTCCAGGCGCAGCGTCACCGCCTTGGCGTCCGGTTCGAGAGAAAACACCTCGTGGCGCAGCCGGATGTCGACCTTGTCCTGCCCCGCAAGCCGGCGCCGCAGCGTTTCTTCCAGCTGTGGCTGATGGAAGCGATAGCTTGCATGCCAGCCCTGCGGACCGCGCTCCATCGGCCGGCTCCAGTCGATCAGCAGATTGCCGCTTGCATCGACGAATTTCATGCCCGGCGAGACGATCAGATCGGGCGCCATCTCGTCGGCGATGCCGATGGTCTGGAATACGCGCATGCACTCGCCATCGAAGTGGATCGCCCGCGGCAGCCGATAGATGTCGGCTTCGCGGTCGAGTGCCAGCACGCTCAGTCCGCGCAGCGCCAGCAGATTGGCCAACGTGGCGCCCGCCGGGCCGAAGCCGACCAACGCAACATCGTAGTTGTCCTTCAATGGCTTCAGGGCCTTGGTGGTCATGGGTGGTCTCATTTGAGTGCCGTCGGCAACCACAACGCCAGTGCCGGGAAGGTCAGCAACAGCGCCAATCGCACGAGATTGGAGGCGATATAAGGGGTAACGCCCCGGTAGATCGCCTTCAACCCGATCTGCGGTGCAATGCCGTTGACGACAAATACATTCATGCCCAGCGGTGGCGTCAACATGGCCAGTTCGACCAGCACGACGTTGACGACCCCCCACCAGATCGGATCGAAGCCCCAGCTCTTGATCAGCGGCAGCACAAACGGCATGGTGATCACCATCGCGGCCACCTCGTCGAAGATCGCGCCGGCGATCAGGAACACCAGAACCAGCCCGGCCAGTGCGACCGGAATCGGCACGCCGGCAGCGCGCAGGGCTTCGGTCAGCGCCTGCGGCGCCTGCGTGATGGCAGCGAAATAGCCGAACAGCGAGGCGCCGATGATCAGCACATAGATCATCGCCGACGTTGACGCCGTGCTTGTCAGCGCTGCCTTCAGCGTCGCACGATCGAGGCTGCGCCGGAACAGTGCAAATACGAAGGCCATGACGGCCCCGACCGCGGCGGCCTCGGTGGCGGTGAAGACGCCGAAGGCCATGCCGCTGATGACAACGCCGGCCAGCACGATCACCTGCCAACTCTGGCGCACGGCGAGCCAGCGCTCGGCGGCGCTGGCGCGTTCTCCAGTTGGCGCATCGCCAGGGCGAAAGCGTGTATAGGCCGCGATCGTGATGCAGTGCAGAACGATGGCGAGCACCGACGGCACCAGTGCGGCCATGTACAAGGTGATGATCAGTTCCTGTGACAGCACCGCGTAGATCACCATGATCACCGACGGCGGGATCAGGATGCCAAGCGTTCCGCCGGCGGCCACCGTGCCGGCAGCGAAACCCGGGTCATACCCGCGCTTGACCATCGACGGCAACGATACCTTTCCGAATGTCGCGGCGGTGGCGACCGAACTCCCGCAGACGGCGCCGAATCCGGCGCAGCCGCCAACGGTTGCCATCGCAAGACCACCTCGGCGGTGGCCTATCAGTGCATAGGCAAGTCGATACAGATCTTCGGACAAGCCCGCAGCGCTTGCGAACGAACCCATCAGCACGAACAGCGGAATCGTCGCCAGGTCGAGTGACGAGACGGCATTCGACGCTTCAGATGCCATCATCGCGAAGGCTGGATGAAAGCCGGCCAGCAGACCGAAGCCGACGACACCGGCGATCCCCATTGCCACGCCTACCGGCACGTGCAACGCGATCAACGCAAAGATGCCGAGCAAGCCCCAGACGGTGAGCATCACGCTGCCGCTCATGATCGATCTCCATCGGAGCCCAAGGTGGCGAGGGAAACACCAGCGGTGAGTGAAAAGCACAGCGCCACCGCAGCCCACCACGGCCAAACCGGCCAGCGCAGGACAGGCATCGTCTGCCCGGTCTGGTACATGTCGACGGCGAAGGCGACGAGTTGCCACGCCATCGTCGCGAAGAAGACAAGGACGGCGAATGCGCCGAAACGGTTCAACCAGCGGTGTGCCTGCCCGCCCAATGCCTTGCCGAGAAAATCGATCGTGATATTGCCTCGGCAGGCGACGACATGAGGCATGCAGGCCGAGACCAGCACCGCCCCGGCGAGTCCGACGATGTCGACGAAACCGCGGATCGGGCTGGCGAACAGGTAGCGCAGCGCGACGTCGACAGCGGTGCCGATCGACAACAGCAGCAGGCCGGCAATGGCTGCCATCGCCATTCCCTCTGCCAGAACTGTCGCCTTGTCTTCGAGACGCCGTGACATGGCCGGTCTTATTTGCCCGCGCGAATGCGCTTGAGCTGTTCGACGAAGGCTTCGTAGGTACGCTCATTGCGCGGCTTCGCCTTGCGCCAGACGAGGTTCAGCGGCTCGATCGCCTGCTGCCATTGCGCCAGTTCCTTGGCGTCGGGCTCGACAACCGTATTGCGTCCCGACTTGGAGACGCGCTCGCGGACTTCCTTTTCCTGGCGATCGAAGGCCTCGCCGAGGGCTCGCGCAAGCACTTCGCCGCTGGCTTTTTCGATCGCTGCCTTCGCCGCAGGCGCAAGTGAATCGAATCGCTGCTGGCTCATCACGATGCCAACCGCGACCGCCCCAAGCGGAACATCAAGGTGCTGCGAGCTCACCTCGTTGACCTTGAAATCGCCGACGAAGCCCCAGTTGTTCAGCGTCATGTCGACGACACCGCGCGACATCGCCTCGGCAATCTGGCCGCCAGCCATCTGCACGGGCACACCGCCGAGCGCTTCAACGACACGCGTCAGATGGTCGCCCGATACGCGCACCTTCTTGTTCTTCAGGTCTGCGGGCAATCGCAGCGGCTGATTGGCATGGATGACGACCGGTGGCGTGGCACCGATCGCGAGCATCTTCAGGCCGTTGAAGCCGGTCAAAGCGCCGCTGGAATACAGCCGGTGCAGAGCAACACTGGCCTCGGTGGCGTTGGTCGTGACGAACGGCAGGCCGACGACCTCGGTATCGTCGAATCGACCCGGGGTGTAAGGCAGCACGACCCAGGCGATGTCGGCAATGCCGTCGGTGACCAGTTTCAGCTGCTGCGCGGGGTTGCGTCCGAGTGCACCGCCGGCGTACATGTCGATCTGCAAGGTGCCCGCAGACCCATCGGCAGCTCGGCGAGCAAACGGCGTCAACACATTCGCGGTGATGTTGGCCATTGGCGGCTCGAAGCTGCTGAACTTGAGCTTGACCGGGTCGGCCGCCCAGGCGGGTCCGGCGCTCAGGCAAGCCAAGGCGAACAAGGCGGCCAGCGCGTGTTGAAACGTGGTTCGGGCTGTATGCATGGAAGTAATTCCTTGAGTGAGTTGGTGACGCTGCGCCGCAAAGCGTTTGCTCAGGCTTGTTCGTCGACGACGGTGTTGCGCAAGATGCCGACCCGCCCGACTTCGACCTCGACCACGTCGCCTGCCTTCATCCACAGCGGCGGGTTGCGCTTGGCGCCCACTCCACCGGGTGTGCCGGTGACGATGACATCGCCAGGCCGCAATGGCGCCACAGTCGATGCGTAGGCAATCTGGCGCGGGATGCTGTGAATCAGCATCTCGGTGGTGGCGCGCTGCACCTCGACACCGTTGAGCCGCGTCACCAGCGACAGCACCGCATTGGGTTCGATCTCGTCGCCGGTGACCATCCACGGACCGAATCCACCGGTGCGCCAGAAATTCTTGCCCGGCCCCCATTGCGAGGTATGCATCTGCCAGTCGCGGATCGAGGCGTCGTTGTAGCAGGCGTAGCCGGCGATGTGATTCCAGGCATCAGCCTCGGCGATGCGTCGACCACCGCGGCCGATGATCACCGCGATTTCGCCTTCGTAATCCAGCTTGATCGACTCGGGGGGCCTTTGAATGGCTTGCTCGTGGCCCACTTGCGAGTCGGCTACCCGCATGAAGAAGACCGGCTGCTCACTGATCTCGCGCCCGGTCTCGCGAACGTGTTCCCCGTAGTTGAGGCCGGCGCACCAGATCTTGCCGGGGTTCGGAATCACCGGCAGCAAAGTCAGACCCGCCAGATCGAAGTCTGGCGCGCGGCCCTGCGCCGCGGCCTGCGCCGCGGTCAGGCCATCACCTTCCAGAAGGCTCTTGAGGTCGTCGAAGCGACCCTCCAGCGCCTTGCCGAGGTCGATCACGCCGCCATCGACAACGACTCCAAACCCGGCCTTGCCGACGCGCTCGAAGCTCACCAGTTTCATGTCAGTCCAGCCTTTGCAGTGAGAGTTGAAAAATCACGATATGTAGGATATTTTCACAAAAAGTCGGCAGATTTAAATTGGTATTTATCCTGATATATGAGATTTTCGTTTAGTGTTTGAATGGCGTCTCGAGACTATCCAAGGAGCTTGCATGACGAGACGCGGTCTGACCTTCAGTCACATGGGCATCTACGTGTTCGACGTCGACTTGATGGCCGACTTCTACACGCGGGTGCTCGAATTCACGGTTACCGACAGGGGTCGACTCGAAACACCCAACGGCCTGGTCACGCTGGTCTTTCTCAGTCGCGACCCCGACGAACACCACCAGATCGTGCTGGCGAGCGGGCGGCCGCAGACGCTGGACTTCAATGTGGTCAATCAGATCTCGCTGCGGGCCGACAGCCTGACGACGCTCAAGCAGATGCATCGCAGAGTGCTCGCAGAAAAGACCAGCGACATCTCCCCTGCCACCCACGGCAATGCCTTGTCGGTTTATGTGCGCGATCCCGAGGGCAACCGGCTTGAGCTGTACATCGACTTGCCGTGGTATGTTTCCCAGCCGTACCGCGTTCCGGTCGACCTTGATCTGGACGACGCGGCGATCATGGCCAGCGCCGAAGCCCATGCACGCACATTGCCAGGCTTTCGTCCGCGCTCTGAATGGCGAACTGAAATGGCGCAACGCATGGGGTTGGCCTGAAACGAACGCACCTGGATGAAACAGCCCGCCCGCTCTTTTCGCTTGCTGCACCTGTCGCCCCGCAACGGACGCTTCGTGATTCTTGGGGTAGCCAGCAACTTTGACATGGCTGGACGGTACTGACATGAGCAGCCCATCCAGGGTTCTGGCGATCTTCAATCTGTTCAGCCAGGAGCGGCCGGTGTGGCACACCGACGAGATCAATGAAGCATTGGCTTATTCGCGAGCAACCGGCTATCGCTATGTCAAGGATCTGGTCGAGGCCGGCTTTCTGCAAAAGGTGTCGGCCGGCCGCTATTCGCTCGGCGCTCGAATCATCGAACTCGACTACCAGTTGAGGCGCAGTGACCCGGTCCTGCTGGCGGCCGTGCCGGTGATGGACGAGCTGGCACGAAAGGTGCGACTTGACGCCGTGCTGACCACATTGTTGGGCATGAAGGTCATCGACA
>JBDTQC010000144.1:0-7611 GCA_039932405.1 Ideonella sp. | reverse complement strand
CGACTGCGGGCCGTGCCGGCTCGGCTCGAGGATCGGCGCATCGCTGCGCAGGAATTCATCCAGGCCAATGCGGTGGATGCTCGCCACCTCGGCCTCGTTGATTCGCATCTGATCGGCGCGGCCCGCCCACACCACGACCGGTGTGATCACAAAGCCGGAGCGCGTGGCGTAGTCGTCGAGTCGGCCGAGCACCGATTCGATTCCCAGGTGCAGATCGACTTCCTCTGCGAGTTCGCGCAAGGCGGTCTGCTCGGCACTTTCGCCAGGGTCGATGCGTCCGCCCGGCAACGCCCATTGGCCTCCATGCTTGCGCAGGGAGGCGGCACGGCGCGTCAACACCAGCGCCGCGTCGTCGGACCAGGCGGCCTGCGTTGGCAAACCCGGCAGACCGGCACCGAAACCCGCTTCGGTGACGGCCAGTGCAACCGCCGCGCGGCGCTGCTCCGGCGTGTCTGCCAACGGTGCCAGCAGCGGAACAAACGCTTCCAGCCGGGCCCGCAGGCTGATGCGCAGATCGGGCGCGAATTTCACCGATTGGCCGCGTCGCATCGGCTCGAGCATCCGTGAGTCGAGCGGGATGGCTCGCTTCATTGCAGGTTGAGGGAGACGGGGCAGCGCATCGGCGCTGATTGTGCGCTGTGAAACAGCTCGAAATCGGCGCTTGGCAACTTGCGCAGCGGCGCTGTAGCAAAGACGCCAACAGGACTGCGAAAATTGCGCTGAGGCAAGGTGATTCAGCTACGCTTTGCTCAAAGGAGACGGGAGTGATTCATTTGCGCATGCGTTTGTTCGTGGTGGCGCTGAGCTTGCCGCTTGTCTTGTTGGGCTGCGCCACCACGGCGCCACCACCATCGGTCACGCAAAACCAGCCGGCACCGCTCGCCGCGTCGGCCAGCACCACCGAGGCGACAACCGTCGAGCTGATGGAAACCACCCGCCAATCGGCGCGGGCAACCGCCGAATGGCTGGCCCGTGGGGTCGACAGCTGGTTCGGCGACAAACCCTTCACCGAAGGCGGCAAAGTCACCGATGGCCGACTCAGTCTGAGCTTGTTCAAGCGTCAGGACGAAAAGTTCGAGGCCAGCCTGCGCTTCAATGCACGGTTTCGCTTGCCCAACGTCGAGGAAAAGACCTACCTGTTCATCGGCCGCGACAACGAGCGTGACGTGATCACCGACAAACCCGGCAGCCTGTCGCGGCAGGATCGATTGCTGGGCGACACCCGAGCCGAGCGCTCGTTTTTTGCCGGACTCGGTCGCGACATCAACGATGCCGTCGATTTTCGCCTGGGTGTGCGCGGCGGGCTGAAGCCTTATGCGCAGGCCCGCTACCGCCAGCTTTGGCGTTTCGGCGAGACCGATCTGGCGGAGTTCCGCGAGACCTTGTTCTGGACGCTGCAAGACCACTTCGGGTCGACCACCGTCGGCTCCTACGAACGGAATTATTCGCGCACCTTCGTCGTGCGCTGGCTGAATGCCGCCACCATTACTCAAAAGAACCGCAACTTCGAATGGTCGAGCAGCCTGGGGGCCTACAAGGGCTTCGGCAACCAGCGCCTGCTGTCACTGGAAGCGTTGGTCAGCGGCATGCAGGGCACGGGTGTGGCTGTCTCCGACTACGGTGTGCAGACGAAGTGGGAGCAGCCGATCTATCGCGATTGGATGCTCGGCGAAATCCTGATCGGCCACTTCTGGCCGAAGCACGACGCCTTCACCGAACGCAGCCGTGCCTGGGCGATCGGCACCCGGCTCAAGCTGGCGTTCTGAATCTCAGGCGTAGCGCGCAATCGTCAAGCCCTCCATGCTGATTTCGGGCGTTCTTGCGCCCACCAGATCGGCGATCACCCGGCCGGTACCGGCGGCCATGGTCCAGCCGAGCGTGCCATGGCCGGTTGCCAGCAACAACTCCGGAAATGAGGTGCCGCCAATCACGGGTGTGCCGTCCGGTGTCATCGGCCGCAGCCCGGTCCAGAATTCGGCCCGACGCGTATCGCCGCCGTGCGGAAACAGGTCGGTGACGACAAATTCGAGGGTGCGCCGCCGGCCTTCGTCGAGTGTCAGATCGAACCCCGACAGCTGAGCCGTGCCGCCGACCCGGATCCGATCGCCGAGTCGGGTCACTGCGACCTTGTGCGTTTCGTCCATGATTGTCGATTCGGGCGCCTTCGCGGCGTCGACGATCGGCACGGTGATTGAAAAGCCCTTGACCGGATAGACCGGCAAACGGATTCCCAGCGGCCCCAGCATGCGGGTCGAATAGCTGCCCAGCGCCAGCACGTAGCGATCGGCATTGAGCAGACCGGTCGAGGTCCGCACGCCGGTGATGCGTCCACCTGCCGCTTCGACCGCGTCGATCGCGGTATCGAAGCGGAACTGCACGCCGATCGCCTTGGCCTTTTCGGCCAATGCCTGCGTGAACAAATGGCAATCACCGGTTTCGTCGCCCGGCAAGCGCAATGCGCCGACAAATTTGTGCTGCACCTCGGCCAGCGCAGGTTCATGTTGCAGGTAGCCGGCGCGATCGAGCAGCTGGAACGGCACGTTGTGCTGCTGCAGGATCTCGATGTCCTTGGCGGTCGCGTCGAGCTGTTTCTGGGTCCGGAACAACTGCAGCGTTCCCTGCATCCGCTCGTCGTACTGAATGCCGGTGTCTTTTCGCAAGGCCTCCAGGCAGTCCCGGCTGTATTCAGCCAGGCGCACCATGCGGCCCTTGTTGACGCGATAACGCTCGGCCGTGCAGTTGCGCAAGGTCTCGAGGCCCCAGCGCCACATGGCCAGATCGAGCATCGGCCGGATCACCAGCGGGCTGTGGTGCATCAACAGCCACTTGATGGCCTTGATCGGAACGCCCGGTCCGGCCCATGGTGCAGAGTAGCCGGGAGATACCTCGCCGGCATTGGCAAAACTGGTTTCCAGGCCGGCCCCGGGCTGTCGGTCGACGACGACCACCTCGTGCCCGTCACGCGCCAGATACCAGGCCACCGAAGTGCCGATCACGCCGCTTCCGAGCACCAGAACACGCATACGCCTCGCCCCATTGAGCTGTCCCGTACCTGCCAGGCAGGCACAACCACACGCTGACGGAAAATCAATTGCCGCAACCTGCGGCGCTACGTTAACCTATCCAATTGAGGGCTTCAGCCGGACTCGCTCACGGAGGGCTGTCCGGCAGGCGGCGCTTCGGGCCGTTCTCAATTTCCAACAACCGCGCGGCGCCGCCGCCCAGACCCAGTCTCGTGGAGGACCAGCAACATGTGGGGAATCGATTGGCTGAAACCCGGCGTCCTTTTTGGCTCGTTCCTGTTTGCGATGATCGGTGTGCTGGTCTTCTGGATCAGCTTCATCATCATCGACAAGATCACGCCCTATGACCTGTGGGCCGAACTGGTGGAAAAGAAGAACGTCGCGCTCGCCATCGTTGTCGGCTCGATGTGCATCGCGATCGGATTGATCGTCGCCGCCGCGGTGTCTGGTTGAAAGCCGGCTTTCACGTCCGTCCTGATCGGCAGGCAGCGCCGCCATGGCCGCCGTCTTGAGCAAGGGTTCGGAGCAATCGGGGGTTCGGCCGATCGAGATCGCCCTGCTGGTCTCGGTTTTCGTCGTCGCGGCGTGTGGCCTGGTCTACGAACTGGCGGCCGGCGCGCTGGCCAGCTACCTGCTTGGCGATTCGGTGTTGCAGTTTTCGACCGTCATCGGCTGCTACCTGTTCGCGATGGGACTGGGCTCGTACCTGTCGCGATTTCTCGATCACCAGCTGGTTGCTCACTTTCTTCGCATCGAGTTGCTGGTCGGCGTGATCGGCGGCTTGATGCCGGCCGCGCTGTTCGCACTGTTCAACCTGGCGGCGGGCTCGTTCCGTTTCGCGCTGTACGGCCTGGTGCTGGCAGTGGGCACGCTGGTGGGGCTTGAGATTCCGCTGGTGATGCGGATCCTGAAGCGCCAGTTCAGCCAGCGCTATGCCTTGAA
The DNA here is from genome assembly GCA_039932405.1 of Ideonella sp. GTDB lineage: Bacteria > Pseudomonadota > Gammaproteobacteria > Burkholderiales > Burkholderiaceae_C > Ideonella_A. The sequence continues at coordinate 3,646 of JBDTQC010000144.1, read as the reverse complement.
AGATCTGGTCTCGCAGGTCTTGACCTTCGACTACCTGGGCGCGCTGGCCGTATCGGTGGCGTTTCCGCTGCTGCTGGTACCGCAGCTCGGTCTGATCCGCACCGGCGCGTTTTTCGGCTTGCTCAATGTGGGCGTCGCCTGGTGGGCCTGGTGGCTGTTTCGTGGCGAGTTGCGCCGGCCCGCCGCTCATGCCCTCGCCTGCTTGCTGAGCGTGGCGATCCTGCTCGGCGCGTTTGCGGGTGCCGATCGCATCAGCACTTGGGCCGAAGACCGCTTCTACGGCGAAGGCGTCATCTTCAGCGAAACCAGCAACTACCAGCGCATCGTCGTGACCTCCGGGCACAGCGGCGTGCGGCTGTTTCTGAACGGCAACCTGCAATTCAACTCACGCGACGAATACCGATACCACGAAGCCCTGGTGCATCCGGTGATGCTGGCGCAAGGTGCGCCGCGCAAGGTACTGGTGCTCGGCGGCGGCGACGGCATGGCGGTGCGCGAGATTCTCAAATATTCATCGGTCGAATCGGTGACGCTGGTCGAACTCGACCCCCACATGACCAAGCTGTTCTCCGAGCAGCCGCTGCTGCGCAAACTCAACGCAGACTCGCTGCATTCGAGCAAGCTGACCATCGTCAATGCCGATGCGTTCGGCTGGCTCGAGGCCAACGACAGCCAGTTCGACGTCATCGTCGCCGACTTTCCCGATCCGACCAACTATTCGATCGGCAAGCTCTACACCACCAGCTTCTACCAGTTGATCGATCACCATCTGTCCGCCAGCGGCTTTGCAACCATCCAGACCACCTCACCGCTGATCGCGCGGCGCAGTTTCTGGACCGTGGCCAGCACGCTGGAGGCTGCCGGCCTGACGACCACCGCTTACCATGCCCACGTGCCAAGCTTCGGCGAATGGGGCTTCCTGATCGCCGGGCGACGCCCCTTCGCCATTCCACGCGCACCGCGCGAATTGCCGCCGGGCCTGCGTTTCCTGAGCCTGGACAACATGCCGGCCATGTTTCAGTTTCCGGCCGACATGGCCCGCTTGCCGACCGATGTGAACCGCTTGTCGAACCAGGTGCTGGTGCAGACCTACGAGCAGGAATGGGGCAAGGTCCACGAGTGAAGCGGCGCGCTGTGATGGTGGCCGGCGCTGGTGCGGCGGTGCTGACGCCGCTTGCAGGGCTGAGCGGCTGCGGACGCTCCGCCGTCGGCCCGGCCTACGGCGGCGGGTGGGTCGGCGCTGATCAGCGGCGCGGCCACCTGTTGCGGGATCGGGGCCTACCCGGACCAGCGGCCACCACGCGCCAGGCTGCCGTGGTGATCGTCGGCGGCGGTGTCGCCGGCCTGGCCTGCGCCCGCGCCTTGCAGCGCCGCGGGGTCGACGACGTGCACCTGCTTGAACTCGAAGACGAAGCCGGCGGCAACGCGCGCGGCCACACGATGGCGTCGATGGCATGCCCGCTCGGCGCGCACTACCTGCCGGTGCCCGACCCGGCCAATCACGATCTGGTCGAATGGCTCGCCGAACTCGGCCTGTGTCAGCAGCAGGGCGGGCGCTGGATCTACGACGAACGACACCTCTGCCACAGTCCGCAAGAGCGCTTGTTCATGCCCGATCGGGCATCGGCACTGGGCGGCAACTGGATCGAAGGTCTGCTGCCGCCGCTGGCCGGGTTGCCGAAAGCGCAGCGGGCTGCAACCGAACTCGCCTACCGACGTTTTGGCTCGGCTATCGACCGCGAGATGAAGCAGCGCAGCTTTGCGATCCCGACCGGGCAGACCGACTGGAACCTGCGTTTGCAGGCGCTCGATGCGCAGACCTTCGGCGACTGGCTCGACCACGAAGGCCTGAACGCGCCGGCACTGCGCTGGTACCTCGACTACTGCTGTCGCGATGACTACGGCGCCGAATCCGCACAGGTCTCGGCCTGGGCCGGCCTGCATTATTTCGCCAGCCGCCATGGCTTCGAGCGCTTCGGCGTCGAGCGCAATGAGCCTGCGTCGAATGGGGTGCTGACCTGGGCGGAAGGCAACGCCTGGTTGACGCGCAAGCTGGCACAGCCGATCGGCGACCGGCTGCACCGCGCGCGCACCGTGTTGCGCATCGACGAGTCGATTCATGCGGTCAATGTCGACGCATTCGATCACCGAACCGGCCAGCTCGAGCGCTGGACGGCGCGGCAGGTGGTGCTGGCGACGCCGCTGTTCATCGCCGCGCGTTTGGCGAGCGCTCCGTCTGCTGCCTTGCAGGCAGCCGCCGCCGCGCTCAGCTACGCGCCTTGGCTGGTGGCCAATCTCCAGCTCGACGACGCGCTGCACGACTGGCCCGGCGCGCCGCCGTCGTGGGACAACGTTCTCTACGGCAGTGCGTCGCTCGGCTATGTCGATGCGATGCACCAGAGCACCCGCCCGTATGCGGGGCCGACCGTCCTGACAAGCTACTGGGCACTTGGCGGCAACAACGCCGCGCAGTCGCGCGAAGCACGCAAGCAGCTGCTCGATCTGCCCTGGCAGAACTGGGCCGAACGGGTGCTGGCGGAACTGCAGCCGGCGCATGCCGATCTGCGCAGCAAGGTGCGCAGGATCGACCTGATGCGTTATGGCCATGCGATGTGTGTGCCGCGACCCGGTATCCGTGGCCTTGCAGCGCTGCAAGCCCTGCGCACGCAGGCCGGGCGAATCAGCTTCGCACACAGCGATCTGTCGGCCTATTCGATTTTCGAAGAGGCGTTTTTCCACGGCCACCACGTTGGCAGTGCGCTGCAGGTGTGATGCGGTGGATCGCTATAATTTGCGTCAGCGCTGATTTGTTCCGGATTGCGAGCGCTTTAAAAATGCAGCTAAAGAGACATGGCATCCAATAACCGGCCTCTTGCGTGAACGCCTCGCCGGTCTACCACCTCAGCCATGCCTGTTTCCTCACCCATTGCCTCAGCTGACTCGAGCGCCACGCTGGACGCGGTGATCCCGCAGCAGATGGCGTTCGACGCGCCGCTGCCACTGCAAAGCGGCAAGCAGTTGCAGCACTATCAGCTGACCTACGAAACATATGGTGAGCTGAACCCCGATCGCAGCAATGCGGTGCTGGTTTGTCATGCGCTGAATGCCAGCCATCATGTGGCGGGCCGCTACGCAGATCAGCCAAAAAGCGAGGGCTGGTGGGACAACCTGATCGGCCCCGGCAAACCGATCGATACCCGTCAGTTCTTCGTCGTCGGCATCAACAACCCTGGTTCGTGCTTCGGCTCGACCGGACCGATGCATGCCAATCCCGATCCGGCCGCTGGCGGACAACCCTATGGCGCGGATTTCCCGGTTATGACGGTCGAGGACTGGGTCGATGCGCAGGTGCGGTTGTTCGACCGCCTGGGAATCGCCCAGCTGGCCGCGGTGATCGGCGGCAGCCTGGGCGGCATGCAGGCACTCGACTGGGCGCTGCGCTACCCCGATCGGTTGCGTCACTGCGTCGCGATCGCGACCGCGCCGAACCTGTCGGCACAGAATATCGCGTTCAACGAAGTGGCCCGGCGCGCGATCATCACCGACCCCGATTTTCACGGCGGCAACTTCTATCGGCACCAGGTGGTGCCTGCGCGCGGGCTGGCCGTGGCGCGCATGATCGGGCACATCACCTACCTCAGCGACG
>JBDTQC010000143.1:0-7653 GCA_039932405.1 Ideonella sp. | reverse complement strand
AAGGAGCGGCAGGTCCAGCGGAATCGCAGTTTGCTTCGATCCACGGTGTTTTAGTGGCGGTTTCAATGTCTTGCTCTCAACTACTGACGGCGGGCGCAATAGGAAGCTTAAAACGTGACGAATCGAACCGTAGAGATGTATGCCTTGAGCGTGCCGCTTACCGCAATCAAGAAGCTCTCGGATGAGCAGCGCTTTGCCTACTACTTGCTCGGACACATCTTCAACGAGCTCATGTGCCTGCAGAAGCTTGTGGGCTTTGCGCTGCCTAAGCACGACGACCGTCGACCGGCACGTCTGCGTCCTGAACTAGGTCAGGCGATGTTTCTGTTTCGACTCGCGAGCGGAAAATCTGGGAAGCAAGTAAAACAATTCGGGAAACCAAGGAACTCGCAAAAACGCTTCGTGAAGATGTACTGCCCCTCTTGCCTGACGGCAATGAAAGGCTGAAAGAACTCAACGCTGCTGTCAACAGCGCGACTTGGCTATCGCCCCTCAGGAATGGCATGGGGTTTCACTTCCCAACCTTCGAACGCTGGAGCGGCCACGTTGTCCCCGATGAGTCGTGGGTGGACGACATCGTCTTCTTGGGTGACAAGTCTGGCAACACCTACTACGACGCGGCGGACACAGTTGCTCAGGCCTGGATGTTCGAGCAATACGGCGCGATCGATGTGCGTAACGCGGGAGACCCACTAATTGGCCAAATGATCGACCTTCTGCGAATCATGAACTCATTCTTGGAGGACGCCTTGGGGGTGTTCGTTGCAGAAGTGATCCTGGAAGGTCAAGCAACCCGGGAAGATGTAGGCAAGGTCCTTGCCCCGGAGTTCGAGCGCGTCTCCATCCCATTTTGGACGGCGATGACCCCAAGGCGCACATAGGCGTTCGGCCGATCAGCAACATTGCCGATGACGAGGGCGCACTGGCGGACACGGCAATATCAGCCCCACTGATGTCACCGCTCGGATTGGCACGCAATACCGTTTTCGACTTTAATGGCCTGTTTACGACTATTTTTAGTCAGAACATCAGTAGTTCGCAACTTCACGAGCGCTCTACTCCACCGTCACGCTCTTCGCCAGATTGCGCGGCTTGTCCACATCGGTCCCGCGCGCCACGGCGGTGTGATAGGCCAGCAGCTGCAGCGGCACCACGTGCAGGATCGGTGACAGCGGGCCGTAGTGTTCAGGCATGCGGATCACGTGCATGCCCGGGGTGCTGGCGATGCGGGTGTCGCCGTCGGCGAAAACGAACAGTTCACCACCGCGGGCGCGCACTTCCTGCAGGTTGCTTTTCAGCTTTTCCAACAGATCGTCGTTTGGCGCCACGGTAACCACCGGCATCTGCGCGGTTACCAACGCCAGCGGGCCGTGTTTGAGTTCTCCGGCCGGGTAGGCTTCGGCGTGGATGTAGCTGATTTCCTTCAGCTTCAGCGCGCCTTCGAGGGCAATCGGGTAGTGCAGGCCGCGGCCGAGGAACAGCGCGTTTTCCTTGCGCGCGAACACGTCGGCCCATGCGATCACCTGCGGCTCGAGCGCCAGCACGGCTTGTACGGCCACCGGCAGGTGGCGCAGCGCCTTCAGGTGCTCGGCTTCCTTTTCTTCGCTCAGCAGGCCACGCGTCTGCGCGAGCGCCAGGGTCAGAAGAAACAGGCCGACCAGTTGGGTCGTGAAGGCCTTGGTGGAAGCGACGCCGATCTCGGTGCCGGCGCGCGTGACATAGGCGAGCTTGCATTCACGCACCATCGCGCTGGTTTCGACGTTGCAGATGGTCAGCGTGTGGGGCATGCCGAGCTTGCGCGCGTGCTTGAGCGCGGCCAGCGTATCGGCGGTCTCGCCGCTCTGGGTGATGGTGACCACCAGGGTGCGCGGGTTCGGGACGCTCGAGCGGTAGCGGTACTCGCTGGCGATCTCGACCGTGGTCGGAATCCTGGCGATGCTCTCCAGCCAGTACCGCGCCACTGAGCCGCTGTAGAAGCTGGTGCCGCAGGCCAGGATCAGCACCTGATCAATCTCCTTGAAGATGCCGAATGCGCCGTCGCCGAACAGTTCGGGAGAGATGCCAGGCACCGCATCGAGCGTATCGGCAATGGCTTTGGGCTGCTCGAAGATTTCCTTCTGCATGTAGTGGCGATACGGCCCGAGCTCGGCGGCGCCGGTGTGCGCCAGCACGGTTTGCACTTCGCGCTGCACATTGCGAAATCGACCGTGGTGGGTGCCTTCGACGACATCGGTCTGGCACGAGCTGATCCACACCTTGCCGAGTTGCAGGTCGACGACATCGCCATCTTCAAGATAGGTGATCTGATCGGTGACGCCGGCCAGCGCCATCGCGTCAGACGCGAGGAAATGTTCGCCCCCCATTTGTCCGGACGCTGGATCGACCCCGGTACCCAGCACCAGCGGCGAGCCTTCACGCGCGCCGACGATGCGATACGGCTCGTCGCGGCAGAACACGGCAATTGCGAAGGCACCCTTGAGGCGTTGCACCGCTGCTTGAACGGCCTCGAGCAAGTCGCCGTTGTAGCAGGAGTCGACCAGATGCGCGATCACTTCGGTATCGGTCTGGCTGCTGAAGCGGTAATCCTTGGCCAGCAATTCCTCGCGCAACTCATCGTGGTTCTCGATGATGCCGTTGTGGACCAGTGCGATGCGCTTGCCGGAGAAATGTGGGTGCGCATTGTCGACCGACGGCACGCCGTGGGTCGCCCAGCGAGTGTGGGCGATACCGGTGCTGCCGGCCACGTGATCGGCAGCGACATTGGCCTCGAGCTCGGCTACCCTCGATGTGCTGCGTGCCCGTCGCAGTTCACCGCCCTGGTGGACAGCGACTCCACAGGAGTCGTAGCCCCGGTATTCGAGCCGCTTCAAGCCCTCGATCAGGATCGGAACGATGTTTCGGGAACTGACGGCTGCAACGATGCCACACATGGAATCTACCTCTGCTTCAACGCGATGAGGTGGATCGTATGCAGATCGATATCAACGATGTAATCGAATTTGGTATACATATGAAATAATCATTCATTTTTGATTTTTAGTGAATTTATATACCAATAATGCATAGACAATGAATGAATTCTTCACTCTGGACGCTACCGATCTGCGACTGCTGTCCGAGTTGCAGAACGATGCCTCGTTGACCAATCAGGCATTAGCGGCAAAAGTGGCCACCTCGCCGGCCACCTGTTTGCGGCGCGTCAAACGCCTACAGGAGGCAGGGGTCATCGAGCGCCAGGTGGCGCTTCTGAATCCTGCAGCGATCGGCGCGGGCATCAGCGTTTTTGCCGAAATCACGCTGGATCGCCAGGGGGCCGAACACCTGGCGGCGTTCGAGGCGCGCGCGGTTGCCGAGGCGGTGGTGCAGCAATGTCATCGGGTCAGTCCCGGCCCCGATTTCATGCTGCTGATTCAACTCGTCGACATGCCGGCCTGGCACGCGCTGGTGCAGCGCCTGTTTACACAAGACGCCAATGTGCGCAACGTCAAGAGCTACTTCAGTGTGTTTCGCGCCAAGTTCGAGACACGCATCGCGTTGCCGCCCGCACCGGCCCCATAGGCCGATCGCCGCGGCACGCCGTCACCTGCCCTGGGACCGCCGCCAAACCAGCACCCAGAATCCGAGGGCGGCGACGAGCAGTGCCACCGCAAAAGCCGGGCTCGGCGCGTCTCGAAGCAACTGGCCGGTATCGTGCAGCATCCAGCGGCCGAACATCGACATCGCGTCGTCGCTGTTCGCAAGTGCCTTGAATGGCACTCCGCTGCGGATCAAGGGCAACGCCGCCTCATTCGACTGATGCCACCAGTGCAGAACGGTTTCCCAGATCTGCTTCTGCCCCGTGAGTTGTTGCTGGGCCAGTGCGGCGAGCCCGATGGCTGCGGCCACCGCGGGCACACCCCAGCCCTTGAGCCAGGATGACGCCGCCATCGCCAGCATGATCAACGGCGACAGCCACAGCAGGCTCAACAACAGCCCGATCGCTTCGCGAAGTAAAACCAGCAGGCCGAAGCCGATCCAGCCCGGCAATCCGATCTCGCTCAAAGCCGGTGCACCGAGCACCTTGACAACCACCAAGGCAGCTACCGCCGGCGCCACCAACGCGCTGATCAGCAGCACCACGAGCGGCATCAGGAACAGGTTGGTCAGGATGGTCGCGGCGATGCTTTGGGCGTGGCCGGTCGGCAGCGACAACCAGAACTCGATGCTGCGATCCTGCCGGTCGCGGCGAGCCAGTCCCGGCGCATCGAACATCACGCCCACCAGCGCAATCGACAACAGCGCCATGAGGTAGATGGTGGAGGCCATCGCAGCGAGCATCGGCGCGCCGATGACCTCGTCGACCTGCACCGATCCGAACGGCACCACCGCCAACGCGATGACGGCCGGCACCACCGCCAGAATCAACCAACCACGGTGATGCTGCATCCATTCGCGGCGCATCAGCCAGGCAAAACGGTTCATGTTCATCTTCCTCGGATTCAAGCTTGCTTCGAATTGAGTTCGGGTCGACGCGTCAGCGCGACGAACAGGTCGACCAGGCTGGGGCGCAGGCGTTGTCCCAGCGCCGCCACGTCGGCCGGTGGTGCTCCGTCAAACAGGGCAGCCGGCTGCCCATGTTGGCGATAGCGCAGCAAGGGATGGGCGGCCGCAATTGCATCGGCCACTTGCGGGTCGTGGCCGAGCGCCACGAAGCGCTCTTCGATGTCGACCAGACTGATGTCGAGCACCAGTTTGCCGTCGTTGAGCATCAACACATCGCTGAGCAGCGATTCGACTTCTTCGACCTGATGGGTCGAGATCAACACGCTGCGCTCGCCATCGCACCATTCCTCGATCAGCATCTCGTAGAAGGATTTGCGCGACAACACATCGAGCCCGAGCGTGGGCTCGTCGAGCACCAGCAGGCGGGCATCGATTGCCGCCGTCAGCGCCAGGTGCAGTTGCACGACCATGCCGCGAGACAGGTTCTTGACCTTGTCGCGCGGGCCCACGCTGGTTCGCTTGAGCAGGGTGCGCGCTCGGTCGGCAGAAAATTTCGGGTGCAGCCCGGCGGCCAGCGTGATCAATTGGTCGACGCGCGCCCAGCGCGGCAGCACCGCCACGTCGGGGATGTAGCAAAGTGACTCGAGCATCTGCACCCGGTCGCGCCGCGGATCCAAGCCCAGTACCGACAGGCTGCCCTGGTGCAATGCCAGGCCGACGATCGCTTTCATCAACGAGGTCTTGCCTGCGCCGTTGTGACCGAGCAGGCCGACCACGCGGCCTTTCGGGATCGAGAAGCTGACCTCGTCGAGCGCGAGTTTGGCGCCGTAGCGCAACGACAGCGCCTTGGCGCTGATCAGTGCGGGTTGATCGTTCTTGTTGTTTTCCACCACGTCACTCCCAGTCAAGTTCATCGCGCCTGATCCCCAAGCGGCGCAGCCGCTGCTGCAGTTGCGGCCATTCATCTCGCAGGAAGCGCCCACGTTCGGACTGCAGCAAGGTATGTCGAGCACCCGGCCTCACGTACAGGCCCAGACCGCGCCGATTGTCGAGCAGACCATCTTCATTTAGCGCCTGCAGCGCGCGCCCGACGGTAATCGGATTCAGCAGATATTGCGCCGCCAGAACGCGTACCGACGGCATCGCCTCTCCCTCTGCCGGATCGCCGTCGAGCAAGCCACCGGCCAGCCGGTTGGCCAGTTGTCGATAAAGCGGAAGCCTGTCATCCCATTGCTGCATGGCTGGATCGGGAGGTGTGTTACTGATGTAGAACACTGTAGCGCTTGGAGCGCCCACCGAGCCGGCAATTGCGACGAACTGCAATATCGCGCGACAGACGGTCCGGGTACCGATTTGCTCCTACCCCTTGCGCCGCGCCCTCGGATGCGCCGCGTCGTACACCTTGCTCAGATGCCCGAAATCGAGCTTGGTATATATCTGGGTCGTCGTGATGTTGGCGTGGCCGAGCAGCTCCTGGACGGCGCGCAAGTCGCCGCTCGATTGCAGCAGGTGGGTGGCAAACGAATGCCGCAACATGTGCGGGTGCACATGGGTCGGCAGACCGGCGGCAATCGCCTGCTGCTTCAGGCGCAGGCGCAGTTGGCTGGGCGTCAGGCGGCTACCGCGCTGGCTGACGAGCAAGGCCACCTCGTCAGGATCGGCCAGGCGTTCGCGCACCGCCAGCCACGCCCGCAGGGCTTGCACCGCGTGGCTGCCGACCGGCACGCTGCGCCGCTTGCCACCCTTGCCGAGCACATGCGCCAGGCCATCGTCGATGTCGACCCATCCTGCCGCGTCGCGCCCGGCGCGCAGATCCAGGCCGACCAGTTCGGCGATCCGCAGACCACTGCTATACAACAGTTCGACGATGCATTTGTCGCGCACGACGAATGCCGGATCGGAGCGTTCGGGAACGACGCCGTGATAGTCGGCCAACGCCACTGCCTGGTCGACAGCCAGTGCCTTGGGCAATGGTTTGGGCGCCTTCGGTGCGCGCACGCCTTCGACCGGATTGGCGGCAACCCAGCCGTTGCGGCCGAGCCAGCGGTAATAGCCGCGCCATGCCGACAGCGCGATCGCGATGCTGCGCGGTGCCAGACCGAGCCGGTGCAACTGCGCCGCCCAGCCGCGCACATGATGGGGTTTGACCTCGCGCAACGGGATCACGGATGCCGAAGCAAAGCGCTGCAAGCGCACGAAGGCCTCGCCGTACATCGCCAAGGTGCGCTCGGCCAGCCGTCGTTCGACGCGCAGGTGGACCAGATGACGCTCGAGGTCGTCGGCCAGCAGCTCGTGCGCCAGCGCCGGCAGCGGCTCGGCCACCGCGTGCCCGGCGCCGGCCGCATCGCTCACTGGACTACCCTGCGTGCTGCGCACTGCGGGATTCGCGCTTGGGAGCGGCCCGGCGCGCTCATGGCGTGGGCGACAGCCTCGACAAGCTGGCGCTGGCAATCTCGCCGATGCGTTGCAGGAAGTCGATTCCCATGTCGGCTGAATAACGGGTCGGGTCGGGCGAGCCGAGCACCAGCAGTCCGAAGGTCGGATGCTCACCGCCACCGCGGCGCAATGGAATCATTGCCAGCGAGGTCACGCTACCCGCGTCGGCGAACCACGACGCCGCTTCGAAACCGCCGTTGATGCCGCAGTACGGCACGTGCAGGCTGGCGGCAAAACTTTGCAGATCCTCGCTCACCGGGGCTGCGAAAACTTCACCGGTGAACCGGTCGGCGGCGCCCCAGATGCGGATCGCGCCTTGCGGGATCAGGAATTGCTCGCGCAGTTCGTCGACCAGCACCGTCGGCAGGCGCGCCTCGTCGAGCGTCATGAACAGCACCCGTGTCCAGCGGTACAACTTGTCGGCAATCGACACGTTTTCCTGGCTGTTGCGGATCATCTCGATGATCTTGCCCTCGAGACCGCGGATCTTGTCGCGCAACATCTCCATCTGCCGTTCCTGCAGCGAGACGGCGCGCGCACCATGCGGACTGGTCAACTGGATCGCCGCCAGCAGCTCGGCCTGGCGCTCGAAAAAACCCGGCGTATTGGCCAGGTAGTTGGCGATATCGGCTTCGGTAATGCCTTCGATGCTCACAACGCATCCTTCATGGTTGGAAACTCCCTGCAGGGCCAGACGGCCCACTTAAAGCTCGATCTCGCCTTCGAATACGGTGG
>JBDTQC010000142.1:0-7688 GCA_039932405.1 Ideonella sp. | reverse complement strand
CGGCGGCCAGCAACATCACCACATCGCGCACCACGATCAGGTCGCGGTTGCTGATCGCCTGGAAAACCAGCCGACCGATGCCCGGCAGCACGAATACGTTCTCGATCACGATGGTGCCGGTGATCAGGTTGGCGAACTGCAGGCCGGCTACCGTCAGCACCGGGATCATCGCGTTGCGCAGCACATGACGCCACAGCGCCTGGCGGCGGCTCAGCCCCTTGGCCCGTGCGGTGCGAACGAAATCCTCACGCATCACGTCGAGCACCGCCGAACGCGTCACCCGCGTCAGGATCGCGGCCTGCACCAGCGCGAGCGCAATCGCCGGCAGGATCAAGGCTTTCAGGCCCTCCCACAGCCCGCCACCCTCCGCTTCGGTCCAACCGGGAAAACCGCCCGCACTGACCCATTCGAGTTGCACCGCAAACAGCAGGATCAGCAGAATCGCGAACCAGAAGTTGGGGATCGCGATGCCTACCTGGCTGGCCGCCATCACGCCCACATCGCCCAGCTGGTTGTGGCGTGCCGCGGCAAAAACACCGAGGCCGAGCGCCAGCGCAACCGTCAGCGCCATCGCCAGCGCGGCCAGCGGCAGGCTGACCCACAGGCGCTCGACGATCAACTCGGCGGTCGGTGTGTCGTAGCTGATGCTGTTTGCCGTCTTGCCGTGCAGCAGACCGCCGACCCAGTCGACATAACGCGCGGCAGCCGGGCGATCGAGGCCCAGCCTGGATTGCAGTGCGGCCAATGATTGCGGCGTGGCCGAGTCGCCGAGAATCACTTCGGCGGCGTTGCCGGGCAGCAACTCGAGCACTGCAAAGACCACCATCGACGCGACAGCCAGCGTGGCCAGCAGCGTGAGCAGGCGCTTCAGCAGAAACGGTCCGATCGAGAACATGGCCGGCATGATGCCGCATGCGGCGTTGTGCAGCCGTTGCGGGTTCGCCGGTGCGTGTCGGGTTGGTGGGGCGAAGCGGCGATCATCGTCCACAATCGACGCTCCTGGCGGATCCGGTTCGCCATGCGTGGGACGACCGATTTCCTCGAAGGAGAAGATTGCGATGCGATTGAAGGACAAGGTGGCCATCGTCACCGGCGGTGGATCGGGATTCGGTGCCGGCATCGTGCGCAAGTTCGTTGCCGAAGGCGCGCAGGTGGTGGTGGCCGATATCAACCTGCAGGCGGCGCTCGACGTGGCGGCCTCGTGTGGTGCACAGGCGCGCGGCTTGCGCGTCGACGTGGCCGATGCGGCGGCGGTGCGGCTGATGATGGAAACTGCCGAGCTTCACTTCGGTCACATCGACATCCTCGTCAACAACGCCGGCGTGACGCACCTGCCGCAGGCGCTGGAGGACGTCAGCGAGGCCGATTTCGATCGCATCGTCGCGATCAACATGAAGGCGATCTACCTGGCGATGCGCGAAGTGGTTCCGCGCATGAAAGCCAATGTGCCCGGTTACAACGGGATCCGCGGCGTGGTGCTGAACATGGCCAGCACGGCCGGCGTCAGCCCGCGGCCCCGTTTGAGCTGGTACAACGCCAGCAAGGGCTGGGTGATCACGGCCACGCGCGCCAATGCGGTGGAATTGGCGCCGGCCGGGATTCGGGTCGTCGCACTCAACCCGGTGGCTGGCGAGACGCCGCTGCTGGCGTCGTTCATGGGCGAAGACACGCCGCAGATGCGGGCGAAATTTCTGTCGACGATTCCGATCGGGCGCTTTTCACAACCCGAAGATCTCGGCAACGCAGCCTGCTTTCTTTGCAGCGACGAGGCATCGATGATCACCGGCGTGTGCATGGAGGTCGACGGCGGCCGGTGCATCTGAGCGCGCTGCAGGACCGCTGACGGGCGCTCGAATTTGCAGTGCGCTTTTCGCCGCCGGCGTCCGCGCTGCGGCAACTACGTATGAGCATGGTGCCTGCTTCGCAGGGTAACTGATGATCCCCAGCGGCGCCGCAGTTTGATAACGTCGCAGTTCGCAAAGGATCGGCTTGTCGTGCTCGATTCGGCTCCATTTCCACCGAAGGATTTCCGTGATGTTCAAAATTCCATTCAAATTGCTGCTCGCGACCGGCCTGCTCGGCCTTGCCGCCTCGGCATCTGCCGACGTGGTGCTGACCACTTCGAGCTGGCTGCCGCCGTCGCATCTGCTGTACAAGGCGCAGGCCGATTGGTGCGATCAGGTCGCCGCAGCGACCGCCAATCGCGTCAAGTGCAACATCCTGCCGAAAGCCGTGACACCGCCACCGGGTACCTTCGACGCCGTTCGCGATGGCCTGGCTGACCTGTCGTACAGCGTGCATGGCTATACCCCCGGCCGCTACACCTTGAGCAAGATCGCCGAGTTTCCGTTTCTCGGCGACGATGCGATTGCCACCAGCGTGGCCTACGAGCGCATTTACAGGAAATACCTGGCCAAGTTCGACGAGCACCGCGGCTTGAAGGTCATCACGGTTTTCACCCACGGTCCAGGCAACATCTTCAACAACAAGCGGCCGGTCAAGACCGTTGCCGACATGGACGGCATCAAGTTTCGCGTCGGCGGTGGCGTCGTCAACGACGTGGGCAAGGCGCTGGGTGTCAACATGACGCTGAAGCCGGCTCCGCAGTCGTACGAACTGATGTCTTCGGGCGTGGTCGACGGTGTGTGGTTCCCGCATGAGTCGGTCGAATCCTTCAAGCTCGACAAGCTGGTCAAGTACGCCACCACCGTGCCCGGCGGCCTGTACAACACCAGCTTTGCCTTTGTGATGAATCCGGCCACCTGGGCCAAGATCTCGAAGACCGATCAGGCGGCGATCGACAAGCTGTCCGGTGAACATGCCGCCCGGCTGTTCGGCAAGTACTGGGATGCGGCTGATGTCCACAGCAAGGCCTTGCAGCAGGCGGCGGGCATCCAGACAACCGTCGCCGATGCAAAATTCGTCGCCGATTTCAAGGCCAAGACAGGTCCGATCGAAAACGAGTGGATCAAGGAAGCCGAAGCCAAGGGCCTGAAAAATGCGGGCGCGGTGCTGAAGGAGTTTCGTGCCGAGATCAGCAAGCTGCAGTGATCTTGCGGGCTCGTCAGGGCCGTGCGCAAACCTGTCTCGACGACCGACCTGCGGCCCTGAACGCGCCGGTCGTCGATCATTTCTGACCTCATGAAACGCCTCGAATCGCTGTTCGCGACCGTTGCCTCGCTGGCGCTGTTCACGATGATGATCCTGACTTTCGCCGATGTCGTCGGTCGCAAGTTTTTCAATCATTCACTGACCGGTGCTGTCGAGCTCACCGAAATCTTCATGAGCTTGATGATCTATTTCGCACTGCCGCTGGCCTCGCTGGCCGGCGAGCACATCGTCTTCGACCTGCTCGACCGGGTGCTGCCACGCACCCTGCTGCATTGGCAAAAAGTGATCTCGCATGCGCTGACTGCCGCGATCCTGCTCGGCGCCGCGTGGATCGTTTCACAACGGGCCGGGCGGACGATGGAATTCGGCGATATGACCGCCACGCTGGAAATCAAGCTGTGGCCGTTCCAGTATCTGATTGCGGCCATGCTGATCGTCACCGCGTTCGTTCACTTCATGCAGGCATTGCGAGTCGGCCGAAGCGACAGGCCAGCCACATGATCGAAGGGCTGCTCGGATTCGGAGCCATGTTCGCGCTGATGCTGATGCGCGTGCCGATCGCCGTGTCCATGGGGCTGGTCGGACTGGTCGGGCTGGGATTGATGCGGTCCTGGCCGGCGGCGATGTCGTCGGCCGCGGGCGAGTTCATCGACATCGGTGCCTACACTTTGTCGGTCGTGCCGCTGTTCGTGCTGATGGGGAACTTCGTCACCAAGGCCGGCATGTCGCGTGACCTGTACCAGGCGGCTTATGCCTTCGTCGGACATCGGCGCGGTGGCCTGGCGCTGTCGACGATTGCTGCCTGCGCCGGCTTCGGCGCGATCTGTGGTTCGTCGATCGCCACCACGGCGACGATGGCGCGGGTGGCGATGCCCGAGATGAGGCGCTTCAACTACGAGCCGGCCTTCGCCGCCGGATCGATCTGCGCGGGCGCCACGCTGGGTATCCTGATTCCGCCGTCGGTGATTCTCGTGATCTACGGCATCATGACCGAGCAAAGCATCGGCGCCTTGTTTGCCGCGGGCGTGCTGCCAGGACTGGTCGCCACCGGTTTCTATCTGCTCGCTTCCATGTGGGTGACGCGGCGTCATCCGACCTGGGGGCCACCGGGTGAACGTGCCACTTCGTCAGAGCGCTGGCACGCGCTGCGCAGCATCTGGGGCGTGTTGCTGTTGTTCGCGATCGTGATGGGCGGCATCTACGGCGGCATCTTCACGCCGACTGAGGCAGCCGGGGTTGGTGCGTTCGGCGGCTTCCTGTTCGCTCTTGCCCGCCGGGCTTTGACGTGGACTGTCTTGCGCGAGGTGCTGGTCGAGTCTTCTCGCACCTCGGCGATGTTGTTCACCATCGTCATTGGTGCCTCGCTGTTCGCCAATTTCCTGAATTTCACCGAGCTGCCGTCAGCGCTGCTCGAATTCGTCAAGCAGTTCAACGTGCATCCGCTGGCCGTGATCGTCGCCATTTGTGCGATCTATGTGGTGCTCGGAACGGCGATGGAAAGCCTGTCGATGATGTTGCTGACGGTGCCGGTCTTTTTCCCACTCGTCACCTCGCTGGGCTTCGATCCGATCTGGTTCGGCATCATCATCGTCTGCGTGATCGAGATCAGCTTGATCACGCCACCGGTGGGCATGAACATCTTCGTGCTGTCCAGCGTGATTCCCGATCTGCCGACTTCGGCGATCTGGCGCGGCGTCACGCCATTCATCATGGCCGATCTGTTGCGAATGGCGGTGCTGATCGCGTTTCCTGCGATCAGTCTGTATCTGCCTCGGCTGCTGGGGCTGTAGGGCTCGTGTGGAACCAGCGCTCATGCGCGATCGGTTGTGAGTCGACCGGCAGGCTTGGTTCATCAGCCCCTGCACCGCCGTTTGGTGGGTGCAGGGGCTGCAATTGGCATCACCCTGCTGTGGTTGTCGGTTCTCGACCTTTCACACAGGCCAGGGCCCTTGCCGAATGAGCGACCGGCCGTCGCCTCGATCACCGTTTTCCTGGCGCCACTAGCACTCGAGGCTGCAGCGGTTCAACCTCTACAAGCCTCGCCGGTGCTCGCACCGAAGCGACCGCGCAATCCGGCGCATTCGGCCGTCGCCAGGATCTCTGAAGCCAGGCCAGCGCCCTCGCCGAGGCCGTCGATCACATTCGTTCCGGTAGCCGATCCGGTTGCGGCACCACGCGAACAGCCGGCAATCGTTGAATCGGCGCCTCCGAGCGATTTGACGTCACCGCGCGAACCCTTGCGACTCGATGCCCAGGTATTGCGATCGGCTGCGTCCGCCAGCCGAGGCAGGGTGATGGCCATGGCCGATGCTGCGGGTCGAAGTACCGAGGAGCGGAACAACGCGACGCCTTCCTGGAACCGCGCGGTCGGCTCGGCGGCACGCGCCGACTGCCTGAAGGCCGATGAGAACGCGTCGTTGCTGTCGGCGGTGTCGATCGTCGCCCGCGCCGTGACGGGCCGATGCCCCTGAGGCGTGGCGCGCCGTGCCTCAGGTTCCGCTCAATGGCCGGCCAGTGGGCGCTGCAGCGCGCTGAGCAACGGCTCGTCGTGCGCCCGAAGGTGGTTCTCGGCTTCCTCGATGATGAAGTAGCGGAACGCCTCGGCAGCCGGGGACAGCAGCTTGGAGGGCAGGTGGACCATGAACCAGGTCTTCATGATCGGCGTGCCCTGGACCTCGAGCAGCCTGAGCAATCCGTGCGTGAGTTCGAGCCCCAGCGTGTGCAGCGACAGAAATCCGATGCCCATGCCGGCCATCACCGCCTGTTTGATGGTCTCGTTGCTCGACATCTCCATCGCGATGCGGGGGCGGATCTGGTGCTCGCGCAACAAATCGTCGAGCGCCCGGCGGGTTCCTGATTCAGGCTCGCGCACCAGCATCGGGTGGTTTTCGAGTGCAGACAGCGGGGGCTGCCCGAGCGCAAGTAGCGGGTGATCTGGCGCACACACGAAGACCAGCGGGTGTGCCGCAAAGGCTTCGGAGCGGGTTTCCAGTTCCTTCGGTGGTCGGCCCATCACCGCCAGGTCGGCCTCCTTGGCGTGCAGCAGGGTCAGCAACTGCTCGCGATTGCCGGTGACCTGCAATTTGACCTCGATCCCGGGGTGTTGCTGATGGAACCTTGCCAGCAGCCGCGGAATGAAATATTTGGCGGTGCTGACCAGCCCGATGTTCAGCACGCCGGTTTCGACACGCCGAAAGCGCGCCATCGCGTCTTCAGCGTCTTTCATCGTGACCAGCATTCGCCTGGCATAGACGTGGAAATATTCACCCGCCGTCGTCAGTGTGACCTTTCGTCCCTGGCGGTCGAACAGCGACAAGTCGATGGCCGACTCGAGTTCCTTGATCTGCATCGTCACTGCCGGTGGCGTCAGGTGCAGCGTCTGCGCAGCGCGCGCGAAGCTGAGGTGCTTTGCAACCTCCAAAAATACCCGCAACTGCCGAAGCGTGACGTTTTTCATCGGATTTCAATTCAGAAAAATTGAATCAGCACAGAAGATATTGTGAATTTACCTTAGTGACATTAGTTTCTAGAGTCTCTCTAACCCACCCGCTCGTCGCGCATCGTGATTGGCGTCGAGCGAAATCGCCGCAGTAAAGGAGACTCCGTGAACCAACCCGCCGACGAAGGCCTGATCACCGATGCCAAGAAGCGCTACAGCGCCGGCGTGCTGAAGTACAAGCAGATGGGCTACTGGCAGCCCGACTACGTACCCAAGGACACCGACGTCATCGCCATGTTCCGCATCACGCCGCAAGAGGGCGTGGACTCGGAGGAATGCGCCGCCGCGGTGGCCGGTGAATCGTCCACCGCGACCTGGACGGTGGTCTGGACCGACCGCCTGACCGCCTGTGACCTGTACCGCGCCAAGGCCTACCGCGTCGACGCGGTGCCCAACACCGGCGCCGGCACCAAGACCGAGGCGCAGTACTTCGCCTACATCGCCTACGACCTGGATCTGTTCGAGGGCGGCTCGATCGCCAACCTCACCGCCTCGATCATCGGCAACGTGTTCGGCTTCAAGGCCGTCAAGGCGCTGCGCCTCGAAGACATGCGCATCCCGGTGGCTTACCTGAAGACGTTTCAAGGCCCGGCCACTGGCGTGGTCGTCGAGCGCGAGCGCCTGGACAAGTTCGGCCGCCCCTTGCTCGGTGCCACCACCAAGCCCAAGCTCGGCCTGAGCGGTCGCAACTACGGCCGCGTGGTCTACGAGGGTCTGAAGGGCGGCCTGGACTTCATGAAGGACGACGAGAACATCAACTCGCAGCCTTTCATGCACTGGCGTGACCGATTCCTCTATTGCATGGAGGCGGTGAACAAGGCCAGTGCGGCCAGCGGCGAGGTCAAGGGCCACTACCTGAACGTCACTGCGGGCACGATGGAGGCGATGTACGAGCGCGCGGAATTCGCCAAGAGCCTGGGCAGCGTGATCATCATGATCGACCTGGTGATCGGCTACACCGCGATCCAGAGCATGGCGCTGTGGGCGCGCAAGAACGACATGATCCTGCACCTGCACCGCGCGGGCAACAGCACCTACTCGCGGCAGAAGAACCACGGCATGAACTTCCGCGTCATCT
>JBDTQC010000141.1:0-7715 GCA_039932405.1 Ideonella sp. | reverse complement strand
AGGGCCGCACGCTCTGCGCTTTTCACACCGAAGGCGCGGGCGGCGGCCATGCGCCAGACATCCTGCGCGTGGTCGGCGAGGCGAACTTTTTGCCGTCATCGACCAACCCGACCATGCCCTACACCGTCAACACGCTCGACGAGCACGTGGACATGCTGATGGTCTGCCACCACCTGGACCCGGCGATTGCCGAAGACCTGGCCTTTGCCGAAAGCCGCATCCGCAAGGAAACCATTGCCGCCGAAGACATCCTGCACGACCTGGGCGCCATCAGCATGATGAGCAGCGACAGCCAGGCCATGGGCCGCGTGGGGGAGGTCATCGTTCGCACCTGGTAGACGGCGCACAAGATGAAGGCGCAGCGCGGCTGGCTCAAGAACCCGCAGCCGACCGGCAGCGGGGTGCCAGAAGACAGCAGCCGCAACGACAACTTCCGCGCCAAACGTTACGTCGCCAAATACACCATCAACCCGGCCATCGCCCATGGCATCAGCCACGAGGTCGGCAGCATCGAAGAAGGCAAATGGGCCGACCTGGTGTTGTGGCGCCCGGCATTCTTCGGGGTCAAGCCGTCGCTGATCCTGAAAGGCGGATTCATCGCCGCCGCAGCGATGGGCGACCCGAACGCGAGCATCCCGACGCCACAGCCGGTGCACTACCGGCCGATGTTCGGCAGCTTTGGCGGGGCCTTGCACGCCGGATCGTTGAGCTTCGTCAGTCAGAGCGCCTTGGCCGCGGATCTGCCCCACAAGCTGCACCTGAACAAGCCGATTGCCGCGGTGCGGGCTTGCCGCAGCGTACGCAAGCAACAGATGATCCACAACAACTGGCTGCCGAAGATGGAAGTCGATTCACAGACCTACCAGGTGCGCGCCGACGGCGAGTTGCTGAGCTGCGAACCGGCCACCGTGTTGCCGATGGCGCAGCGCTATTTTCTGTTCTGACAAGCAAGGCCGATAGCAAGCATGACAATCCGGCATGCGATCTTGCGAACCGCGAAAGCCCCAGAGCCAAAGCGCGCGGCTGCCCCGCTGCACATGGTCGAGCGAGTGCTGATGAGGTCCGCCTGAACGCGCGAGGCAGAACCCGTTGAGCGCGGATGCAGCGATCTACATCATCTGCGCAGTCGCCATGGTCGGCGTGCTCGTCCGCCCGTGGCGCTTGCCCGAAGCGCTCTGGGCTATTGCAGGTGCGGCGGTACTCGTCCTTCTCGGCTTGATTCCCTGGACCGATGCGGTTGCGGCAGTCGGCAGGGGAGCTGACGTCTACATGTTCCTGATCGGGATGATGTTGCTGTCGGAACTGGCCAGACGCGAAGGCTTGTTCGACTACCTGGCCGCGCTTTGTGTGCGCCGAGCCAAGGGCTCGTCGCCACGGCTGTTTTTTCTGGTGTACGGCGTGGGGACGGTGGTGACCATCTTCATGTCGAACGACGCCACCGCCGTCGTGCTGACGCCCGCGGTGCTCGCGGTTTGCCGCAAAGCCAAGGCCACACCACTTCCCTATCTGTTGGCATGCGCGTTCATCGCCAATGCAGCAAGCTTCGTACTCCCCATCTCGAACCCCGCCAATCTGGTCATCTTCGGCGACAAGCTTCCGTCCCTCTTTCAGTGGTTCGAGCGTTTCGCATTGCCATCGGCACTGGCCATCGTGGCCACCTACTGGGTTTTGAAGCTGAGACATCGCCGCGAACTGAGCGAAGCGCTTGCGCACGCCATCGACGTTCCAAACTTGTCGGGACCCGGCAAACTTGCAGCAGCGGGGGTTCTATCGACGGCTGTCATCCTCTTGATTGCCTCGGCCCTCGGAGCGCCTTTGGGCCTGCCCACGCTCGTTTCAGCGAGTGCCGTTTGCACCATCGCATTGATCGGCAAGCGCGAGGCGCCATGGGCGCTGACCAGGCATGTCTCGTGGTCAGTGCTCGCGCTGGTCGCGGGTCTTTTCGTGCTGGTCGAAGGTCTTCATCGGGCCGGCCTGCTGAGCTTGCTCACGAGCCTGATGCAAGCTGCCGCGGCTTCCTCTGCCATCGCAACCGCCTTGATGACTGGAACCGCCGTTGCGTTTGGAAGCAATCTGCTCAACAACCTGCCCACTGGTCTGATAGCCGGTTCGGTTGTCGCAGCAGCAGGTGTGGATCCGATCGTGCAGAGCGCTGTAACCATCGGCGTGGACCTGGGTCCCAATCTGTCGATCACCGGCTCCTTGGCAACCATCCTGTGGCTGGTTGCGATTCGCAGAGAAGGCGAGAACGTGAGCGCCTGGCAGTTCCTGAAGGTGGGTGCCTGCGCGATGCCAGTGGCGCTCGGGTTTTCCCTGCTTGGCCTGCTCTGGCAGGCGAGTGTTCCGGGATAAGTGCTGCACTTCACGGCGCACCGCCGGATGTCCTGGATCAGCCCACCAAAGACACCGGCAGGGTGGCCCTCGCCTCGATGTAGATGCGACGCATTTGCGGATACAGGGCGCGGATCGATTGCTCGATCGAATCGATCTCTTCGGTCAACCGGCCGACCGGCAACTCCGGATCGAACTGCACATCCATCACCAGCAGCACTTCGTTCGAGCCGATGTACATCGAAAGCGGCATCGAGGCTTCGCGCACCGAGCCACGGGCGCGCACCAGTTCACGGATCCGCTGCGCCGTCTCGCTGCGGATGCCCTCGCCGATCACCAGACCTCGTGACTCGCGCATCAGCACGACGGCCACCAGTGCCAGCAGAACGCCGATCAGGATCGAGGCCACGCCGTCGAGCTCCGGCATGTCCAGCGCATGACTTCCCCAGACGCCAAATGCGGCGATCACCAGGCCGATCAGCGCTGCCGAGTCTTCGGCGATCACGGTGTAGGTCGACGGATCCTTGCTGGCATGCAGGGCGCGCCAGAACGGGCGCGAGCCCTTCGACGAATTGAATTGTCGTAACGCGACCAGCAGGCTCGCGCCCTCGAAGACGGCTGCGGCGCCGAGCACGACATAGTTCCAGAACGGATCTCGCATCGGTTCGGGATTGCGCAGATGCACGATCCCTTCATAAAACGAGACACCGCCACCGACGCCGAAAATCATCACCGCGACGATCAGGCTCCAGAAATACATCTCCTTGCCATGCCCGAGCGGATGCTCGATCGTCGCGGGGCGCGCACTCAGCCGCATGCCCACCAGCAACAACGCTCCGTTGCAGGTATCGACCGCCGAATGAATGCCTTCGGACAACATCGCCGAACTGCCGGTGAACCCTGCGACGATGAATTTGGTGACCGCGATCGCGACATTTGCCGCGATCGCCGCGTACACGGCCAGCTTCGATTCAGCCATGCAGCACAGCTGTGCGGGTTTTTCCGCTCATGTCGGCCGACGCAGAGGGACTTCGAAGCCGCGAGCCACCGCCGGTCGAGCCATCATCTGTCGATACCAGCGCTGCACGTTCGGGAAATCGGCGAGGTCGACCTGATGCCGTTGATGCCGCCAGGCCCAGCCGATGATTGCAAAATCTGCGATCGAGACTGCACCTGCAAAAAACTCGCGGTCGGCCAACCGCTTGTTCATCACGTCATACAAGCGCCTGGTCTCAGCCATGTAACGCTGCAGTCCATAGCGACGGTCCGCCTCGTTGTCCAGACCGATGAAATGGTGCACCTGCCCTGGCGCCGGGCCGAAACTCCCCATCTGGAACATCAGCCATTCGAGCACCTCGACCTGAGCCCGTTCGTCGCTCGGCAGAAACTGGCCGGTCTTGCGCGCCAGATAGATCAGGATCGCGCCGGATTCGAAAATGCTGATCGGCGATCCCCCGGGACCTTGCGGATCGACGATCGCCGGAATCTTGTGATTCGGGCTCAAGGCAACGAAATCCGCGGCGTGCTGCTCACCCTTGGTGATATCGACGACAACCACGTCGTACGGCAGCGCCATTTCTTCCAGCGCAACGCTGATCTTGCGACCATTGGGTGTATCGAAGGCAAACAGTTGAATGGTCAAGATCGGTCCTTGCAGTGTGTGGCTTTGATGTTCGCGCAGCTTGCGGTCAGACGGTGGCGCGCGCCTGCTGGTTCCAGGCCTGAGCACCCAATCCGACCCGTTCAGCGGCATTTTCGAGTTCGGCCCAGGTCGTTGCATCGACGACGATGCCGGCCTCACGGCGCTTGCGCTGCGCGCGCTCGGGCTCGCCGGCAACCAGGATTCCGGTGGCAGGGTCGATCGGGTTGGCAGAACGCACCCAGTCCAGCAATTGCGTGATCGACTCGTCCAGGGTCCCGTGGGCGGCAAAAAATGCCGGATCGATCGCGATCGTCAGCATGTTGTTGATGATGCGACGACTGGTGGGCGGGGCGCTCATCACCGGGCCACCGATCAGCGCGGCGCCCAGAATCTCGCACATCAGGGCCAGGCCTGAACCCTTGTGATCGCCAAACGGCAACAAGGCACCGTTCGGCGACGCGAACAGTGCGGCCGGGTTCAGCGTCGGTTCGCCGGCCGAATCAAGCAACGAATCGCGAGGCACCTGCTTGCCTTCGTTGAGCGCAACGCGAGCTTTGCCGACGGCGATCTTGCTGGTCGCGAAATCTAGGATCAGTGGCGGTTTGCCGGCACGCGGCACACCGATCGCGATCGGATTGGTGACCAGCCGCGCCTGTCGGCCGCCGAACGGCGCCACCATCGGAATGCTGACCACATTGACGAAATGCAAGGAAATCAATCCGGCTGAGACAACCTGCTCGGCCC
This sequence comes from Ideonella sp., assembly GCA_039932405.1. Taxonomy (GTDB): domain Bacteria; phylum Pseudomonadota; class Gammaproteobacteria; order Burkholderiales; family Burkholderiaceae_C; genus Ideonella_A. The sequence continues at coordinate 2,998 of JBDTQC010000141.1, read as the reverse complement.
AATGCCCAATGCGGCCCAGGTGGTGACTGTTGCGCAGGCCAGTCAGGCTCAGTCCATGTTGTCTGGCCGCGGCGATGGCCATCTCCATCGCCTCGAAGCCGGCCACCTGACCCAAGCCATAGCCGGCGTCGAGAATACGAATGGCGCCGGCCTCCATCACCACAAGCGGGTGAGCATTCAGCTGAAGATCGCCGGCCAGCAACACCTCGACATAACGCGGCACCATGCCGACGCCGTGCGAATCGTGTCCGGTCAGATTGGCGGCAACCAGCTGCGCCGCCACCAGCTCGGCCTCGCGTTGCTCGCTGCCGGCTCGCCTGAACAATGCTTCGACAGCAGCGCTCAAGGCCTGATGCTGAACCACTACCTCGCTGGATTTCATCGTTGTTTTCCTTGTGTGTGTTGACGACAGCAATTTCTCCAAGCATACGGGGCAACCGCGAGCGACGCCGGCCTACGCGCAGCGCAGGCTTTGGCCTACACGGCGTTTCACTTCGCACCGACACCGGTGACGGTTTGAAACATTGATGATTGCCATCAGTTTGAAGCCACAGCAACCGAAGGAGTACGACATGCTGAGTCTGCAGCCCCGACTGTCACTGGAAATCCCCCACGGCCCGTCGCGCAGTCTGAGCTTTCGACGTCTGCGCCGTCCCACGCCGCTGCCCACTCTGCATCGGCCGTTCAAGAAGACCAGCTGGCTCGCAGGGCTGGGTTTGATGTTGCAGATGCGCCAACGCTGACTGGCCAGACATCTACTGGTAAACACCATGCTCGCCATCGTCGATCAATCGCCTGCTGTCCAGCCTGCCAACAATCGTCATGGCCATGCGCCATGGCGTTCGGATCCCGACCACTTCCCGCGGCGCGGCCAGTCCAGCCAGATTGGCCGGGATTTCGAGCGTCACGGTGGGGTTGCCAGCGCCGAAGATGTGGCGCTATTGATGAGGCGCCATTGCGAACAGCCGGTCTCGCAACTCGCCCGGTGGATCGTCGGGTCGAAGATCGTGCATTTCGTGGATCAATCGCAGACATGGGTGCCGTTGTTCCAGTTTGATCTGGATGACATGTCGATTAGGCCCGCTGTCATTGCCCTGCTCGGTGAATTGGGCACGGTGATGGATAGCGATGAATTGGCAGCCTGGTTCGTGACCTGCAACGAATGGCTGTCGGATGAAGCCCCGATCGACATGATGGAAGCCGACTTCCCAGCCGTGCTCGACGCTGCCAGAGCAGATCGTTTCGTGACGCGCGGTTGACACCGACTGGTTCTAACGGACGCTACGGTCCGACGGTGAACCGGAATCCGTTGTAGCGCAGCACTGCATCGCGGCGACGGATTTGCTCCAAGATGAGTCCGGGCCGAATCTGGTCGCCTTCGTGCCAGACTTCGCCGTTGACCACCAGCATGCGTTGTGCAGGATCCGACGAATAGACCGATCCGCTGACCGTGACTGGCGGCAGGCTGCGCTGAATTTCCGGTGGCAGGTCGTGCCGGGCAGGAATCTCGACCGTGGTCGGAATTGCCGGTCGGGAAGCGCCAGCGACCACCCCGACGCCTCTCGTCACCGATTCAGCATGCGCAGGTTTGGCAGGTTCAGGCAGTGGCTGCTTGCTGGGCAGGCCGGTCGAAGGCCGCGCAGGAGATTCCCTGAGTTCGCTGCGCACATCGGGAAGCTGAGCCTTTCTGGGTAGCCCGACCGCCAGTTGCGGATCCGGCAACGCCTGGATGGCGGGCTGTGGCGGATTTTCCACCGCCGCCTTTTGCTCGGAGATCAGCGCCGGCGGCGCTGCGCCTGCACGCTCCTCAGCCGGAACCCTGGTGGGCACCGGTGGACCTGAATCGTTGCGCCACCTGACGATCAACAGTCCGATGGCCGCAATCACCAACAGCAAGACAGCGGTGATCACCAGCGGGCGTCTGCCCGCGCGGGTTGGCGACTGGCTCGGTTGCAGCGTGACCTGAGCCACAGGTTCATGCAGTCCGGGTACGCGGCCACGCGAACGTTGGGCTTCGGCACGGCGAAGGGCATCGAGGATCTGTGACATTGCAGGGGCTTCAGCGATCGCTGGCAAGACGGGGTTCGACGACACCGGTTGCCCGGTTCAGCGCCATCAAGGTCATCGGACCGGGCAGGCCGTCGGCGTCAAGACCTTGCGCCCGCTGAAAGGTCAGCAGACGCTCGCGCAGGGCACTGTCGATCTGGTGAATTTCCGGGCGCGCCTGACCGCCATCGACGATGGCCAGACGTTGCGACAACCAGCCGGCCAGCGGCTCGCTGCCATCCGCCGGAGCAGCCTGAAGCAAGGGCTCGGGTACGCGCCAGAAGTTTGAAAAGCCGCCCTGCCAGATCGCCGCCAGATCGATCAGCGACAGTTTTCGGCGCTGCCCGGCAACCAGCAGCGTGACATAGCGCGCATCGATGCCGACCAGCAGCAGGCGTTGTTCTCCGGCCTGCCGGGTCTGCACAGTCAATATGCCGGGGCGGCCGAGTTGACGCACCAGCGCGATGCCGCCGCGGCTCTTGTAACAGCCCAACCGAAGTTGGGCCGCCGCCAGACAAGCATCACCTGGGCCCAGCTTGAGACCCCATTGGTCGCCCAGAGCCCGCCAGGCGGCCTGCTCGTCGACCGGGGCGGCGCGCAGGCCGCGCACCAGATCATTCAAGCCGATGGCCGCCACCCGCGTGTTGTCGGCTGTCTTGCTGGCCGGTGCAAACGCTGCTGGCGTCGTCGCGGAGGCCGCAGCAGCGGGCGCGGCGCTGGCGGCGAGCATGGCGCCGAGCGCATCGGCATTGGCATTGGCATTGGCATTGGCATTGACATTGGCATCCGCGTTTGTGTCAACACCGGCCGGCAGCGAAACAGGCTCATCACGCGAAGCCGGCGTAGCGACGGCCGCCGCAACAGCCATCGGCCGCTCGTCCCGGTCACGCCAGATGGCCAGACCGGCTGCGAACAGCACAACGCCCACGGCCACGCCCGCCGCAAAGCGCGC